>JALVWW010000096.1 GCA_027023175.1 Campylobacterales bacterium | reverse complement strand
GTGATAATTGCCGTTTTTATTCCTATTTTATTCAGTGTTACAATACCAAGACCATCTTTTACATTGAAAGTTTTTATCTCATTTCCATTGCTGTCATAACCTATATCACCATTAGTCATGCAGCCATCCACATCAAAGACTACAAGCTTTAGCATTATAATACACCCTTTGTGCTTGGCGTTTTTATGCGCTTATTTTCCTGTAAAGCTCTTCTAAGAGTTACCGCAAAGACTTTAAAAGTAGCTTCTACTATATGATGCTTGTTGTTTCCTCTTTCTTTTGTGATGTGTGCATTTATAGAAGCATTAAATACCAAAGCTCTAAAAAATTCTTCAGCCAGTTCTGCATCAAACTCGCCGATTTTACCAAAAACAGGCACTTCATAAATTAGATATGGCCTGTTTGAAAGATCTATAGCACATTTTACGCTCGCTTCATCCATTACTATCGTACTATCCGCAAATCGCTCTACTCCCTCTATGGGATAAATTTCATTTTTCAAAGCTTTTCCCAGAACTATGCCTACATCTTCGACACTGTGATGAAAATCAACTTCCAAATCACCTTTACAAATGATATTCAAGTCGATAAGTGAATGTTTTGAGAATGATTCAAGCATGTGATCAAAAAAACCTATACCGGTATCTATGCTACTCTTACCCGAACCGTTTAGTTCCAAAGAAAGCTCTATATCAGTCTCTTTGGTTTTTCTTTTTATCTCAGTCATAATTTTTACTTCCTTACTATAAATGCTCCGGCAAAATTACCGCTTTTTATAAAGTCTCTTGCCTCATTTTCACTTTTAAATCCATTTAGCCAAACTCTGTATATAGGTCTTCCCTGGAAAACTCCTTTGACTACAACGGTATTGTATCTGTTTTGATAGTTATTATATCTGTTTTGATATGTTTTTGCACCCTCTTTTCTTCTGAATGAGCCTATTTGAACATAAAAATTACTAAGTCTGACTGATTGTTTTTTGGCTGAAGGCTCCAAAATCTTACCATGAAAACCAAGTATTTCAAGTCTTACCGGAGCAGTTCCACGGGCAACAACTCCTATCTTTTTTGCTGCGGCATAAGAGAGATCGATGATTCTGTTTTTGACAAAAGGACCTCTGTCGTTTATTCTTACAATTGTACTTTTTCCGTTTAGCAGATTTGTTACCTTGACTATAGTATTCATAGGTAAAGTTTTGTGAGCCGCAGTCATGGCGTACATATCATACCATTCACCATTTGATGTTTTTTTGCCATGAAAATTTGGACCATACCAGCTAGCAATTCCTCTATAGATGTTTCCGGTTTTTACCACAGTAGGATAGTACATTCTGCCACCTACCATATATGGTCTCATAGTTGCTCTTTGCACACTGGCAGAATTGTTTACTCTGTGGGTTTTTAGAGGTTTGTAATATCCTCCGTAATAACTCTTTGTAGAGCAACCTGCATAAAAAAGCACTAAAAAGGTTGCAAGAAAAATATATCTAATTTGGTATGACAATTTTGACTCCAGGTTTCAAAAAAGAATTTTTCATATTGTTGGCTTTCATTATTTTTTTAACTCTTACTTTAAACTTCTTGGATATCAAAGAGAGCGTATCACCTTTTTTTATAGTGTATTTAATAATTCCTGGACCCGTTGACGGTATAATGAGTCTGCGTCCTAATTTTAAAAAATTACTTTTTAAATGATTGAAGTCTTTTATGATTTTGTACGATATGCCAAATTTTTTCCCTATTTTATAAAGCGAATCACCTCGTTTTATGATATAGACATAAAACTTTTTGTTGCTTTTTGAAGGCTTGTAATTCTTTTGAAACAGAGAGTATTTGTTGTACGGAATATAAATAGTATATTTTTTGCTGTATGGTGGAGTAAAAAAGTATCTTAGCTGAGGATTGTACTCTTTTATGGTTTTGGCTGAGAGATGAATACTCTCTGCAATACTTTGAAGAGAAACCCCTCCTTTGACTTCAACTGAAGCAAGAGTATAAGTACTTCCTCTGTTCATAAGATGGTCTGCTCTGTTTTCGGCTATAAAGTCTTCATCATTGGAAAGATTTGCCATCATAACTATCTTTCTTATGTACATTCTGCTCTCTTTGGGCAGATACTTTTTCCTGCTATCAAGCAACAGACTCAAATCATCACTGCCGAGTTTTTTTATTACCCTGCTTAGTTTTCCTTCACCGCAGTTGTAAGCTATGGCAGCAAGATACCATTTTCCAAATCTTTTATGCAAAAATTTAAGATATTTTATGGCTACTTTTGTTGATTTTATTGGATCTCTTCTCTCATCTACATACCTGTCAACTTTTAGACCCAAAAGTTTTGCGGTACGGGGCATAAATTGCCAAAGTCCGACTGCACGGGATCTTGACCTGGCTTTTGCTGAAAAGTTTGACTCAGCCATAGCAAGATATAAAAAAGCTTTTGGGATTTTTGCTTCGGTAATCATTTGTCTTATAACAGGTATAAAGGTTCTACCATCTTCTAGGACTCTTAAAAAATGCTTTGTCCTGTAGATGCCCAGATTGTTTTTCATTGATATAAAAACAGGGTCTTTTAAAAAAGTTACATCAATATCAAGACTTTTTAAAACACGTATCTCTTTTGTATAGTCATCCTCTATAGTCAAAAGTCCCCATGAAAACTGAAATATTAATAGCAAACCTAACAAAACTCTAATCATTTATTTTTATCCTCAATTCTGCATCCTAAAACCTAAGTCCTTATAATTTGTTTATTTTATCCTAAAAACTCTTTAAAAACTCTTTTTGCATTGTCTGTAGTTATAGAACATATCTCATCATATGGCAATTTCAAAAGTTCACTTAATTTTTTTGCAACAAAAGTTGTATAGTATGGCTCATTTCTCTCTCCTCTATGAGGATGAGGAGTCAAGTACGGTGCATCAGTTTCAAGTACAATTCTATCAAGAGGTATTTTTGGTACAATTTGGACAAGTTTTTTGGCATTTTTAAAAGTTAAAACTCCACCTATTCCAAAATAAAATCCGTTTTTCGCCAATTCCAAAAGTATTTCACTGGCATTGTAACAGTGTAAAATACCCAGTTGTTTAAACTCTCCGTAACTTTTTAGGATATCCAAACTATCCTGACTTGCATCTCTTATATGTACTATCAAAGGTTTATTGTATTCAAAAGAGAGTTTTATCTGTTTTTTAAATATCTCTTTTTGCTTTTCTTTTATAGTGGGAGCATTTTCTTTGTCCATTCTAAAATAATCAAGTCC
>JALVWW010000095.1 GCA_027023175.1 Campylobacterales bacterium | reverse complement strand
AGTGTTGTGTGATTGGTTAAAACATTACCATTTTCATCTTTCATCATTTCCACATTTCCATGGTCACTTGTCAAAACTATAGAGTACTCTTTCTCTTTTGATTTTTCTAAAATTCTTCCTATCTCGTTATCGACTGCTTCTACAGCTTTTATACCTGCTTCGTAAACTCCCGTATGACCCACCATATCGCCGTTGGCAAAATTGACTACTATAAAATCATACTCT
Organism: Campylobacterales bacterium; assembly: GCA_027023175.1. GTDB lineage: Bacteria > Campylobacterota > Campylobacteria > Campylobacterales > JALSKU01 > JALSKU01. The sequence continues at coordinate 3,039 of JALVWW010000095.1, read as the reverse complement.
TCATCCATCGCTTTTAATACAGCATTTCCTACTTTATGTGCACTCATCCTAGGCTGCATGTCATAAGTGGGAACTTTTGGACTTGGCACAAGCACCCTTGTTTCATTTATCAAAGGCTCTTCAACACCTCCGTTGAAAAAGAAGGTTACATGGGCATACTTTTCAGTTTCAGCAGTATGAAATTGGTTTAAGTCATTTTCAGCTATCACTTCACCCAGGATATTTTTAGGTCTTTCACTTTTAAAAAGTATGGGAAACGGATACTCTTTATCATACTCTGTCATGGTTGCAACATTTACTTTGACATACTTTTCTCTCTTAAACTCTTCAAAATTTTCAAAGCCTATAGCTTTTGAAATTTCTCTCATCCTGTCATTTCTGAAATTGGTAAAAATTACTCCGTCATTCTCTTTTAGACCATCATATCCCTCACATGCGACAGGTTCGATGAATTCATCAGTTATATCTTTTTGATATGATTCATTTATATACTCTTCGCAAGAGAGTTTTGTTTTTGGTTTTGCCAAAACTATTGCATCATAACCTCTTTTTACTCTATCCCATCTGTTGTCTCTGTCCATCGTGTAGTATCTGCCCGAAATGGTAGCTATCTTTATATCATCATCACAAATACTCTCTAACTCTTTTAAATAATTTATACCTGAACGAGGGTCAACATCTCTGCCGTCGGTTATCATATGAATATATACTTTTTTACCTCTGTTTTTGGCGATTTTGGCAAATGCTATAGTATGCTTTATGTGTGAGTGTACTCCTCCATCACTAATAAGTCCTATCAAATGTATATCACTACTTTTTTGTAAAATATTATTTAAAACAGGATTTTCTTCTATAGAGCCATCCTCAATGGCTTTTGAAATCTTTACAAGATTTTGATATAAAACTCTACCGCTTCCTATAGTCATATGACCTACTTCACTGTTACCCATTTGACCTTCAGGAAGTCCAACGGCAAGCCCTGAAGTTTTTACCAAAGAGTATGGAACATTTTCAAAAAGATAATTGTATGTAGGTTTTATTGCTTCACAAAAAGCATTGTATTTACAAGAGTTATTAAAGCCGATACCATCAGTTATGACAAGTACTACTTTTTTATGTATATTATTTTTCACCTATTATTGCCTTAAACTGTTTTATAGAGATATTTTACTATAATATCCCTTTTAATGTACTTATCTTTTTTAGGATTTATTAATGCTTTATTTAATTTATGAATATCTCCATATCAACCTTTTTCATTATATTACACTAAGAGCTGGTATAGCTTTTTTTATAGGTTTTGTTTTAACGCTTTATATGATGCCCAAGTTTATAAAATGGGCGGTTTCCCAAAAGCTCAATCAGCCTATTTTTGACTTAGCCCCCGGAACTCATCAAAAAAAGGGAGGTACCCCCACAATGGGAGGGGTTGTTTTTACCGCTTCGACTCTTTTTGCAACACTACTTACAGTCAAACTTACAAATATATATGCCATCATAGGGATACTTACCATACTCTTTTTTTCACTCATTGGAGCAAAAGATGATATATCAAAAATAGTAGGCAAAACCAATGACTCCGGACTGAAACCGAAAACAAAATTTACTTTGCAGATTCTTTTTTCTCTTATCATATCGTTGATGCTATATTTTTTAACAGACCTCAACCACACTCTTTACATACCTTTTTACAAATATCCGCTTTTTGATATGTCTGTTTTTGCGATAGCTTTTTGGATGCTTGTTATGATTTCTACAAGCAACGCCGTAAATCTTACTGACGGTTTGGATGGACTTGCGACAGTACCGTCTGTATTTAGTTTTTTAAGTCTTGGTGTTTTTGTTTATATAAGCGGCAATGCGATACTAAGCAGCCACTTTTTACTTCCAAAAGTCAGTGGTGCGGGTGAAGTATCTATCATAGCGGCAGCTTTTGTAGGCTCGTTAATAGGTTTTTTATGGTACAACTGTCACCCCGCAGAAATTTTTATGGGTGACAGCGGAAGCCTGAGTATCGGTGCTTTTATGGGATATATGGCAATCATTTCTAAAAATGAGATACTGCTTATCATTATAGGTTTTATTTTTGTACTTGAAACACTTTCAGTTATATTACAGGTAGGAAGTTTTAAAACCAGAAAAAAAAGAATATTTCACATGGCTCCCTTGCATCACCATTTTGAGATACACGGCTGGGCTGAAAGCAAGATAATAGTTAGATTTTGGATAATTGCACTTATAGCTAATATAATTGCACTTATAACTATCAAAATAAGGTAAAATATGACTGAAATTTCACTCTTTGGATATGGAAAAACAACAAAAGCCATAGCTGACAGGATAAAAAATTGTAAAATATTTGATGATAGTGTTAAAGAAACCATGCAAAAAGATGGACATACCATATATCCCTCATCACAGTTTGATCCTCAAAATAGCTCTCTTGAGATACCAAGTCCCGGTATTCCTCCATATAACAAAATGATAAAAAAAGCTAAAAACCTTGTAAGCGATTATGACTTTTTTTTGGGAAATAAAAACAACAGCCTTTCTATTTGGGTAAGCGGAACAAACGGTAAAACGACAACTACTAAAATGCTAGGATACCTCTTAAAAGAAAAAGGAGGAGTCATAGGGGGCAATGTAGGCACACCTCTGGCAGACTTGAAAGAAAGCGATATTTATATACTTGAGACCAGCTCATATACTCTGCACTACACAAATATAGCAAAACCCAATATCTATCTTCTTTTGCCTCTCAGTGATGACCATATAAGCTGGCACGGAAGTTTTGAAGAGTATAAAAATGCCAAACTGAAACCTTTGAAATTTTTAAAAGAGGGAGAAGTTGTCATCTTGCCAAAAGAGTATGAAGATACTAAAACAAATGGATATAAAATAGGCTACAAAGACGGAAGAGATTTAGCACAATATTTTGGTATAGAGTTGAAAAAAGTACATTTTAAAGAGCCTTTCTTGCTTGATGCTGTTATGGCACTTGGAGTTACAAAGATACTTTTTGATGAGATTGATTATGAC
>JALVWW010000094.1 GCA_027023175.1 Campylobacterales bacterium | reverse complement strand
GAGGAGAAGACTTCTCCAAATACATCGAAAATGTTGACAAGAGCGATAAAATACTGCATAAATTTGGCAAACTGTTTAACTTTTATAGTGAACCGGTTGCCATCAGCAGACACTCTTATACAGGTAAGAGATTTAGCGGAATTGCCCAGTACAATCCTGCTATAGACTATGCAGGCAAAGAAGTAAGAGGCAGCGCGGCTTATCCGCTCAAGTCTATAACTTACAAACCTATTACAGGTGGCCAGTCAAGAACCCAGGCGGTTGACTACTGGTTACAAGCAGTAATGCCTGAAAATACTATAGATATCAATACTCAAACAGCTCTTGAGATGGGATTTAAAAACGGCGACATGGCAAAAGTCGTTTCAGCGGATAACCCTGAAGGTATTTGGGACTTGGGACCTGCAGGTAAAAAAGCCATGATAGGAAGAGTAAGAACAGTTGAGGGCATGAGACCCGGAACTATCTGCTCATCTTGGAGTTTTGGTCACTGGGCATATGGCTCAAGAGATGTTGTTGTAGATGGAAAGCTTATCAAAGGTGAGAAGGCTAGAGAAAGCGGAATCTGCACCAACGCAGCTTTGACAATAGACAGTGGACTAAAAAATTCAACTTTGGAAGATTTGGTAGGTGGGTCAGCAGTATTTTATGACTCATTTGTGGGACTTCAAAAAGTTTAATATTTGTGTATCTGTCGGTATTTGCCGACAGATACACTCAAAAGGATAAGAAATGTATAGAAAAACTGTTTTTATATTGGTCACGTTACTGTTTTCTATAATGACTTTGGCATCTAATTTCTCAAAGCTTCCTGAGCCGATACAAAAAAGCTTGCATAAATATTATAAAAGTCAAAAGATAACGGTAGTATCAGCCAAAAGAAAAAGTGGTAAATATACTATCATTATTCAATATGATTCCGGTAAAGACAAGGTGATAGTAACCAAAAAAGGTAAAATTTTAAGCATAAGTGATTATTTAGCAGACATGCAACCATCCGGAGGCTGTTAAAAACTGTTTTATATAGCTGACCTTACACGATATGTTACATTCATACACATCAAATATGACGTAATGCAAGTCAAATACACCTTTCTTTCTTCCTCCCATTTTGAGCTTGAAAGTGTAGGGTCAGCTATATAAAGGGTATCTCAAAGTTTTATATTAAAGATTAGTTTAAAAGGTAATGATATGCGCTATTTTATCATTGTAGCATCCTTGATGCTTTTTGCATTTGGCGGAGAGATAGTATATATTGGTTCATCAACCATAGGAGGAACAGTTCTTCCAAAATTGGCAAAAGATTTTTCTGACAAAACGGGTATAAGGTTCAATACCATCAAGATACCGGGATCAGGAGAGGGTATAAAGGCTTTGCTTGAAGGAGAGACCAAGTTGGCCGGTATATCAAGAAATATAAAAAACAGTGAAAGAAAAAAGGGTTTGAGATTTTTTATCATTGCTTATGATGCCATAGGAGTGGTGGTAAACAAAGACAACCCTGTAAAAGATCTCACAAAAGAGCAAATCAAAAAGATATTTGCAGGAGAGATTACAAATTGGAAAGATGTCGGTGGAGAAGATATGCCTATAAAAACTACAACAGAAATACTTACGGCAAAAAGAGCAACTCAGATCGTTTTTACCGAGCTTGTGTTTGAGACGAAAAAACTTGTAGGAACTTATGGTCCAAATAATACTGAGGTTGATAAGCCTGTAGATGAAGTGGCGTTTGTATCAAAAAACAAAGGAGCAATAGCGGCAACAAGCATGGTTTTTTTCAAAAACAATCCAAATGTGCACTCCATAAGCGTAGGGGGTATCGAGCCGACAGAAAAAAATATAGCTAACGGCTCATACCCTATTTCAAGACCGCTTGAACTTGTTACAAAAAAAGATATCGACAAAGATCATTTAAAATTTTTAAATTATATTTATTCGCAAGAGGCACAAAAGTATATAAACAATACTTTCGTAGCTGTAAAGCTTGAAAGGAAATAGTATGAAACTATCATATTTCAAAAATATAAATAATAATAAAAACTATGAGAGTTTCTCTTGCCAAAGGCAAAGCATAAGTTTATCCCATAAAATTTATCAATTTTATGGGAACCCTAAAAGTAGGAGGAATTTTCAAGGAGCTTTGCTTCTTGAAAAGGAGAATATTGAATGAAAAATTTAAATCTAAGTGTAAAAGCTAAAATCTTTATCCTATCTTTGCTCTTTTTCTTTGTTTTTGTTGGCTATGCTCTTTATATCTATATCTCTTTCTCCAATATGGAAACCAATACATCACAAACTCTTAAAATTCTTTCCGAAAGAACTGTAAAACAGAGTAAGAAATTGTTAAATTTGAAAAAGGTGCAAAAAGAGCTATTGCTACTTAAAAATCTAGATGCTTTACTTGACAATCTTGACAAAGCGCAAAAAAATTACTCCTCTTTGCATGATGGAAGATATTGGCTGGAGTTTAACAACCTTTCAAAAAAGATAGACTCACTACTTCAAAATAAATTTTTTAAAACTCTTGCTTTGAATCCTGTCGAAAAGTTTGAAAAAATCAAAAAAAGTTTTAAAAATATGGATGATTTGATAGTCAAATTTGATGATGAAAGAGCAAAGCAGATATCCATAGTAACTCTAACTCCCGAACTATCAACTTTCAGAAAAGAAACACAAAAGCTTATCAAAAACAGAGACAAGATGATAAACTCTGTAATAAGTTCAGCGATACAGACACAAAATATGACACTAAAATCTGTTAAAACCCTGAAAGAGAATGGCTTGGCATTTCAAAAAACTATGAATTTAACAAACATAGTCGTATTGATAATATCAATTATAATGCTTTTCTTGGCAACATTTTTGCCAAAAATTCTCTCAAATCAGTTAAATAAATTTAAAGATTCATTTTCTGTTTTGGCAAAAGGTGACTTTAGAAAAAGATTAGATTTTAGCGGAAATGATGAAGTGGCACAGTTGGCACCCCTGTATAACACTATAGTTAAAAATTTAAGTGAAAAAATGAGGTTTATTACTTCCAAGGCAGAAGATGTAGATAAAGTAGCAACTGTTGTAAATGAGACATCGACCCTTATGAAGGATGCGACCGGAAATATTTCAGCCAAAACTTCCGGTATTGTCGAAATCAATTCAACTATAAGCGATATCTCAACTCAGATACAAAATGTTGCCGAAGAGACAATGAATAATTCAAAAGAGCTTCTTGATAAAAACAAAGAGATAGTAAAAACTGTAGATAGCTCAATTCAAAATCTAAAAAATGCTGCGGCAGAGTTTAGTGATATCCAAGAGAATACAACCTCCTTGGTAGATGCTACAGAGGAGATTACAAAAATTTTACAAGCTATTGAAGATATCACTGATCAAACCAACCTACTCGCTCTTAATGCTGCTATCGAAGCAGCCCGTGCTGGAGAGCATGGAAGAGGCTTTGCGGTAGTTGCCGATGAGGTTAGATTTTTGGCTGAAAAGTCCCAGTCTGCTACAGCCAATATTGAAACCATAGTTACTACCGTACATGAAAAAGCAACAGGCGTAAAAGAGCAGATGCACAACAGTTCTTCTATTTTGTTTGAAATGATTGACAATATCCAAGAAACACTTTCGTCATTCAATATGATAAGTGATGCGATAGTTGAATTATCGCATAAATTAGAGAGTGTAGAAGAGAGCTCAAACAGTCAAAAAACAGCATCAGGAAAGATTATAGAGTTTATAAATGAACTTAAAAAAGAGCTTTCAGGTATGGAAGATATATCTTCAAAATTGTATAATTTCTCAGAGGAGCTAAAAACGACAGCTGATACTTTGCAAGCCAATACACGCGAGTTTCAGTTCTAGATAAATACACAGTATAATATGAACAAAAAGAGGAGATATTATGAAATTTGTAAAAAATATACCTATCATACTTGCTCTATCAGTAACACTATCTTCAGCTTCATATATAACTGTATGTCAAAGCTGTCACGGTAAAAACTTTGAAAAAAGGGCTCTTGGCAAGTCAAGAGTGGTAAAGGACCTCAAAAAAGAGGAGATAGCCAAAAGACTTAGATATTTCAAAACTTCCAACTCCATCATGAAAAGATTTGCTTCACCTCTCAGTGATAAGCAGATAAATCAGATAGCAAATGTATTTGGGAAGTAAAACTTCTTTCTCTCATCTTTTTATCAAAATATCTTGATATATACATTTCTTTATGATATAATTGTAACATTAATTCAAAAGGTGTTACTATGGAGACATTTCTTAAAACCATCGGTGCTTTAAATGATGAAACAAGGCTTCGCATCCTTCGTTTTATAGATATAAACAAAAAAGTTTGTGTTTGTGATGTTGAAAACTCTTTTGATATGATCCAATCACGAGTATCAAGGCATTTAAAGATACTAAGAGAGGGTGGTTTTTTAAAGGTTGAAAGGATAGGTCGCTGGGCATATTACAGCATACGTGAGCCTTTGGATGAGTTTAGAAAAAGTGCTTTAAAAGAGATAAGCTATCTTGATATGCCGATACCTCCTTTGAAAGAGGTTTGCGAAGATGAGGAGTGTAAAATATGATACTTGCAAGTACTCTTTTTTTTGTAACACTTTTGTTTGTGATATGGCAGCCAAAAGGGCTTCAGATAGGAACAACCGCTGTGATAGGTGCAGTGCTTGCTTATCTTTTGGGTGTTGTTGATTTTAAAGATATCTTAGTAGTAACCGGTATAGTCTGGGATGCTACTTTGGCATTTGTGGGTATTATTTTACTCTCTATGGTACTTGATGAGATAGGGTTTTTTGAGTGGTGTGCTATCAAAATGGCAAGACTGTCAAAGGGTAGCGGTAATTTGATGTTTGTTTACTCTTTGCTTCTTGGTTCATTCGTTGCAGCTTTGTTTGCCAATGACGGAGCCGCTTTGATACTAACTCCTATACTTTTAGCCAAAATGAAAATCTTAAAATTAGATGCAAAAACCATTATTTCATTTTTGCTTGCAGGCGGGTTTATCAGTGACAGTGCCTCTTTGCCGTTTATATTTTCAAACCTTACCAATATAGTAACAGCCAACTATTTTCATATAGGTTTTGTAGAGTATTTACAAAATATGCTACTTCCTTATATCGTAAGCACTGCGGTTTCTATAGCTTTTTTATGGCTTCTTCTAAGAAAGGATATACCAAAAAAGGTCGATATAAGTCTGCTTAAAAACCCGGAAGATGTTTTAAAATCAAAAATGCTTTTTAAATTTTCATGGTTTTTTCTATCTCTTTTGATAGCGGGATATTTCATAGGGGATGCTTATGATTTACCTGTCAGTCTTTTTGCGCTTGGGGGCGGCATCATCTTTTTGCTTATCGCCGGATATACCAAAAATGCAAAAGTTTGGCTTACTATAAGGAGTGCGCCTTGGCAAGTTGTCTGGTTTAGTATAGGGTTGTATATAGTGGTATATGGACTTAAAAATGCAGGGCTTACTGACTATCTGGCTGTGATACTGCACGATTTGGCACGAAGAGGTGACTCAATAGCGGTAGTAGGTACAGGTTTCATCAGTGCGGCTTTGAGTGCGATTATGAACAATATGCCGACAGTTATGATAATGGATATAGCTTTAAAAGATATACCAAATCATACCCTTGCATTTGCCAATATCATAGGGTGTAACCTGGGACCGAAGATGACTCCTTTTGGAAGTTTGGCTACACTTTTGTGGCTTCATGTGTTAAATAAAAAGGGAGTAAAGATAGGTTTTTGGCAATACAGCAAATTTGGACTTTTGGTAACTCCGCCGGTTTTACTGATAGTCTTGCTTGCTCTATAGGCACTTTAAGTTTTATTCCAGTTTTTACCTCATTCTCAAAAATGCATCCTTGTATTTTTTCCGAGGCTTCCGGCTATTTTTGCGTCCTGCAAAAATGGACGCCTACAGAACCGGTAAAAAATGAAATAAAACTTAAAGTCAAAGCAATATTGTTTAGCAAAAAAGAAAGGAAAAGAGTGAAAAAAGTTTTAGTAATGTGCACAGGAAACAGTTGTAGAAGCATTATAGGTGAAGCATTGATAAATAAGTATATCGATGGAGTAAAAGCGTATAGTGCCGGAGTAAAGCCGACCGGCAGAGTCAATCCAAATGCAAAAAAAGTTTTGGAAGAGAATGGATGTTGGGATGATAGTTATCACTCCAAGCATTTGGATGAAGTTCTTGATATCGACTTTGACCTTGTTATTACGGTTTGTGATCATGCAAAAGAGAGTTGTCCTATGTTCCCTAGACCTGTAAAAAAGATACATGTCGGCTTTGAAGACCCTGACGAAAAAGGGTATGAAGAGTTTGTAAAAACTTTTAACGAGATAAAAGAAACTCTGCTTCCAAGAGTAAAAGAGGCATTAAAATAATGTGGAAAGAGACAGTTGATTATTTAACGATAAATATTTTAGGACTAAGCGGCAGAGTAAATGATACTATAAACTTTTTTATATATGATACCATTAAAATTTGGTTTTTGCTTATCATTATCATTTTTGCAGTATCATACTTAAGGACTCATTTCAATACCGAATATGTTCGAGCCCACTTGCAGGGAAAGAGTGAATTTTACGGTAATGTACTAGCTGCACTTTTCGGTATCATAACTCCATTTTGCAGCTGTAGTGCAATTCCGCTTTTTTTGGGATTTGTTCAGGCAAGAATTCCTCTTGGGGTGACGTTTAGTTTTTTGATAAGCTCTCCAATGAATAACGAAATCGCCATAGCTTTGCTTTTTGGACTTTTTGGCTGGAAGATAACCGCCGTATATATAGGTTTTGGTCTTTTTGTGGCAATCTTTGGAGGATATTTTATAGGCAGGCTCAATATGGAAAAGTATATCCTGATACCTGTAAAGCCGCTTGAGGGAGAGCTTGGTGAAGTCAAGATAAAGATGACATTCAAACAAAGAGTAAAAGAGTCTTGGGAATATACCTGGGATATATTTAAAAAGATTTGGCTCTATGTGCTTATAGGTGTGGGTATAGGAGCTTTCATCCACGGATATGTTCCAAGCGATTTGATAGTAAAATATGCCGGTAAGGACAATCCTTTTGCCGTATTGGTAGCGGTACTTGCTGGCATCCCGATGTATTCAAATGCGGCGGGAGTTATGCCTTTGGTGCAAGTTTTGACTGCCAAAGGTATGGCTTTAGGAACGGCACTTAGCTTTATGATGGCTATAACCGCACTTAGCCTGCCGGAAGCCATGATACTTAAAAAGATACTTCATATAAAGCTTATAGCCATATTTTTTGGTATCGTAGGCTTGGGTATCATTGGGGTTGGGTATCTGTTTAATTTTATATTATAATAACCACGGTTATGATAACCGAGGTTACTAAAAAAACTAAAGTAGGAGAAAAAATGAAGATAGAGATATTAGGTACTGGATGTGCAAAATGCAAAGAGCTTGAAGCAAGAACAAAAGAGGCTTTAAGGCAGGTAGGCGGTTTTCACTCCATTGAAAAAGTGGAGGATATTGCTAAGATAATGGAGTATGGAGTGATGAGTACTCCCGGATTTGTAGTGGATGGTAAAGTGATAAGCACAGGAAAGCTTTTGACAGTAGATGAAATTGTAAAAATATTAAAGGAAAGTAATGGTTAAAAAAGTATTGATAACTGCAGTATTATCGGTAGGTTTGTTTGCAAATGTGTATAATTTAAAGCCAAAGCATATCACAAAAGATATAAGTTGTGTTGTAGGGGATTTTGCGCCTCCGACAAAGAAAAACAAAGGCTTTGTTTCAAATATGTGCTATGTGGATATGGGTGATAGTATAGTTGTGCTTGATGCGGGTCCGACGTATATATTTGCAAAAGAGTTTTATAATCTTATAAAAAAAGAGTACCCGCATAAAAAAGTCTCTTATATCATTTTGTCAAACTATCATGATGACAGAACTCAGGGAGCTTCATTTTTTAAAGAAAAGGGAGCCAAAATAGTTGGCGGAAAGATGATAAATGAAGATATAAAAAACAATCCCCAAAAATTTGAGAGGATGAAGCATCTGCTTCCAAAGTCAGTAATGAAAGGGACAAAAGTGATAAAAGCCGATATATTGGCAGGTGATGGATACAAGATAAAAGGGAGCAAAAAAACTCTCATCATTTTAAAGCCGAGCAAAGTTTCTGAAGAGAAAAGCGATATCGCCGTTTACTCTCCAAAAGACAGTTTTTTGTTTGTAGGAAATATGGTCTTTAACGGCAGAATGTTAAACTATACAAAACACTCAAATGTGGACGGCTGGATAAAGGCTCTAAAAAAACTTGCCAAGCTAAAAGCCAAGCATATAGCAGCAGGTCACGGTGATGACTTTAGTGCAAACTCATACAAAGATACTCTTGAGTATCTAAAACTCCTTAAAAAAACGGTACAAAAAGGGTATGATGATGTAGCAGACCCAAGCGACATAGCAAAAAATTTCCCGGAAAATAACTACAAAAAGAAAAATACACCTTTTTACAGACAGCTTAATTTGCACAATATTGAAAACTATTATAATCAATTGGATAGACAATAAACAAAATAAAAAGTTAAATTATTAGATAAAATTATAAAATTAAGCTTGTCTTTACATTATATATAAAAAATGGTACAATTTATGATATTTTTTATATATACAAAGGGGAAGAGATGTATAAAAATCTATCTATCAACAAAAAGATACAGATACCTATCATACTGGTGATACTGCTTGGTTTTTTATTTTTTACCGCAAGAGAGTATTCAAGCATAGGGGATCTAAAAAAAGAGACATATACTCAAGAAGCTAATAGTTTTAAGATAGCTCTAAACGATCAAATAACAGCCAAAAAAAATGTATGGATAACAAATGCCATGCTTTTGGCAAAGAATAAAATGATCATAGATGCACTGTTGGCAAATGACAGGGTGGAACTTGAGAGGATACTTGCAGGCATAGGAAAACTTTATAGAGAAAATACTCCTTTTAAAAAGGTAAATGTTCATATAGTTAGTAACAATTTAAAGTCTATCATAAAGTCATGGAATCCAAAAAGTCACGGTGAAAAGGTGAGTCTAAATTCATACAAAAAAGTTTTAGCAAGTAAAAAGCCACTTGTTACATTTGAAGAATCATCAAAAGGTTTAAGGCTTAGAAGTGTATTCCCGGTATTTAGCAGCGAGGAATTGATAGCTTTGCTTGATTTTAGCGGAGGTGTAAACAACTTTGGCGGAGCACTGAAAAAAAACAAGATAGATTTTTTATACTTTTTGGATAAAAGCTTTGCATCAATGATGAAAAAGGTAAAATACAAAAAAGAGGGATATCCGCTCTCAAGCACCAAGCATATAGATAAAGAATTTTTAAACTATGTTTTATCAAACAACTTTAGTTTGAAAAAATCTATAAGTGACAAATACGTAATAGATAACAGCTATTTTACAAAAGCTTATCCCTTGAAAAGGTTTGACGGTGTAACCGTCGGTTATGCTCTAATGGGGGTTAAGAGTGAAATTATCAACAAATTAATCGATACAAATATTTCAAAACTAAAAGAACAAATCATACTTATAGGCATACTTGACCTTCTTGTCTTATTGATCATACTTTTCATGGTAAACAAAATAGTGATAAAACCCATAAATAACTTGGCCAGAGTAAGTCAAGAACTAGCCGAGGGAGATGCTGACCTCTCAAGAAGAATAGATATAGAATCAAACGATGAGATAGGAAAAGCTATCCATAACTTCAATCAGTTCATTGAAAAAGTTGAAGAGATAGCAAAAGAGGCTGAAGAGGAAGCCAAGATAGCAAACGAAGCAGAAAAAGAGGCAAAAGCCAATCTCAAAAAAAGCAAACTTTTCACATCTTTGGCGGACAATCTCATAGAAGGTTCCGTGCATGATGCAAGCGACCTTCAAGAGTCACTAACAAATAATATGGAGAGTATTGCAGATATAAACAAGATAAATGACAAAGCTGAAAATATAGTAAGTGAAGTACAATCAAGTGTAAATGACCTTGTCGACAATATCAATACCATTGCCCAAATGATGCATACAGCCAGAGAAAGCTCGGAGCAGGTAAATGAAAATGTCGAAGAGATAAGCAATGTTATGTCACTTATAAAAGATATATCAGACCAAACCAACCTACTTGCACTGAATGCTGCTATCGAAGCAGCCCGTGCGGGAGAGCATGGAAGAGGCTTTGCTGTGGTTGCTGACGAGGTAAGAAAACTGGCTGAGAGAACTCAAAAAGCCACGGGAGAAGTCGAAGCCAATATCAACATACTAAAACAAAACTCTAATGAGATGCTCGAAAGCAATGAAAAGACTGAGCAAATTACTACCGAATCAACCGAGAAACTAAGTGAATTTACCAATACTCTTGACAGCCTCATTGAAAGCTCAAGAGTAACCAAGAAGAAAAATGAAGATATAGCAAATGAGCTTTATTTGACACTTGTAAAGATAGACCATATGATATTTAAATCAAAAGGCTATCAGGCCATATACAGAGAAAACGGCAGTATGCAGTTCGATGATGAGAACAGTTGTAGATTTGGAAAATGGTATACAAGTGCCGAGATAGTAAAAGAGTATGGAAAACTCCCTTCTTATCCGGCTATTGCAGACCCTCATAAAAATGTTCATAAGATTATCAAGGATATACTCGAATACATTAAAACCAATCAAACCATAGAAAAAGCTGATGAGATTTTGGCTTTGGCCAAAGATTGGGAGAAAAATTCCAGTGAACTCTTCAAGATGCTAAACCAACTATTAAGAGAAAAAAAGAGCCAATAGCTTAAAATACCTTTTTGACTATCTCCCCAATAGAGCACTTTCTATTGGGAATAGTCAAGTCTCTATAAATACCTTTTTATGGTATAAGAAAAATTATCAGCTTCAATAGTACCGTTTGGTTGATTAAACACTGGTGATTGTACCAATTTAAATCCGAGTGTATTACTTTGATTGGAATTTTTTACATTTTCGCAAAGGTTATTGATATATAGAGATATCTACACATATAGCATTGTGGGTGACACAAATTTTATCATTTTAAGGATATATTTATGATAAAAGTATTATAATCAACTAAATAGTTAGTTAAAGGATAGTTTATGGGTATTGTTAGAGACAGCAAAAGAACACAAAAAAATATCATTAACACAGCTATGAAACTGTTTGCAAGAGACGGATTTGATGGAGTGAGTGTGGATCTTATTGCAAAAGAGGCTGATATCAATAAAGCTATGATTTACTACTATTTTAAAAATAAAGCAAAACTGTATGAAAAAGTGGTAAATACTCTTTTAGATGAGATTTATGAGCAAATCGTTGAAGATATCAAAAAGGCAGATAAACCAAATGATGAGCTTAAGATATTTATAGAGACATTTTGTAACTATGCATGGAACAACCCCTATCTTTCATCTTTGATGTTAGCCGAGCTTGGAAGTGGGGCTAAAAATTTGCCTGATGATATGTTTGTAGGCTTGAAGCAAATCTTTTTACTTTTAAGTGATATATTAAAAAGAGGTAAAGAGAGAGGATGTTTTTTTGATATAGAGCCCATCATCATACACTTTATGATAACAGGCACTATCAATCTTTTTATATCTACCAAAAGCCTACGAAAAAGAGTGGCAAAAGAGTTTGGTGCTGATGTTTGCGATGATTGTGGTGAAAAAGAGTTGTCATCTTATATATATAAAAAAATAGTAAAAATGCTAAAAGCATAAATTGCAAAAGGAGAGGAGTTATGCTGAGAATTTTAACAATATTTATTATTTTACTAATAGGGCTTAATTTACAAGCTTTAAGTTTAAAAGAGTTATTTCAAACTTTAAAAAAACAGCCTGTTAGTAAAATTGATACCGCCGTAGAAAAAATTGCCAAAGCTACAAAGGCTAAAGTAAATGCCGCATATTATCCCAAAATAAATATCTTTGCAGCATATACACACTATAATTCACCAACCAATCTAAGACCTCTTGACCCTTTAGAAACGGCTCAACTTACAGCTCAAAATGATCCTATTCCTTTTTCAAATAGCATTGAAAAAGTAGGTTTTAAGGCTGATATTCCAATTTTTGTAAAAGAGTTGAGTGCATTGAGCAAAAAAACAAAACATTTTGCAAAAAGTGCAAAATTTAAAAAAAGACTCAATTTTTATGAAAATGAAGCTATTGTTTTAGGTGCAAATGCATCTTTAGAGTATCTTGATAGTTTAATTACTGCTTTAAAAACCAATAAAAATTCTTTACAAAAAACAAGAGACAACTTAGTTATATCAGTCAATAGTGGACGAACCCCGGCTATTGCACTTGATAAGATAGATGAGAGAATAAATCAGACAAATATAGCTATCAATAATATAGAGATAAAAAAGGCTTTAGTTATTTCAACTATTCAAAGTTTAACAGGTATTACTTTAAAAAAATCAATACCAATGCAGATGAATTTACAAATAGATAAAAGTAGTTTTTATGCCTTGAAACCACTAGAGGAAGTTGTATATGCTTCTATGAGTGATTATAAAGCCTCAAAATATCAAAGATACTATCCAAAAGTATCTTTTTCAATTTATTGGAGTGAAAATTATGCTCAAAATGATATAAAATACGGCAAAGATGTGCATAGAGGCTATGGATACTACTCTTTGGGATTGACAATGCCTTTGTATGATAAAACAATGGATGCAGATATACAAATAAAAAAGATAACTATCATGAAAGATAAAATGAAGCTAGAAAAAACAAAAGAGGAACTAAAAGCTCAAAGTCTTGCTTTGCAAAAACAGTTTAAACTTTTAATAGATTCTCAAAAGCTAAGAGCAACAAACATCAAAAAAGAGGAAGATTTGCTAAAGTATGCAAAAGTAGCATTTAAGGAGGGAAGAATGACTGAAGAGGATTATTTAAGGTATGAAGATGCAGTTGTAAATGCTAAAGCAAACTATTATGAAGCCGTATCTCAAAAATGGCAAACACTAGCTAAACTTGCCGTGATATATGGAAATGATTTATCTGAGATAGTTAAATAGAGGATTTAGGTTTTAGAACTAATCACGAGTCACAAATCAAAGGGAGAAAAGATGAAAAAAGTATTGATATTTTTAGTTGTTATTTTAGTGATAACAGGAGCTATTAAAGGAGGATTGACACTCATAAAAAGAAAAAAAGATGCCGAGGCTAAACTGCCCAAACCGGTTGTTTATGATATGAGAGTAAAAACGATGCATCCAAGATTGTCTCATGTGCTTTTAACTTTACCATATCTTGCTACCTCTAAAAGCAATGATGATGTAAAGATAAGCACAAGGATGAGCGGAAGAGTGTTGTATATAGTCAACAATGGCAAATCTGTAAAAAAAGGTGAAGTTATAGCAAGACTTGATGATAAAGATCTTAAAACCAAACTTCAATCTTTAAACTTTTCAATATCATCTTTAAAGTCACAGATTAATTCTCAAAAGATAGCGCTTAACAATCTTTTAAAAACTCATCAAAGAACAAAAAAGCTACTAAAGGTAAAAGGTGCCTCAAAGGAGCAATTTGAAAAAGAGCAAACCTCTATTGAGGCGATTAGAGCTAGTATTGAGACACTAAAACTAA
>JALVWW010000093.1 GCA_027023175.1 Campylobacterales bacterium | reverse complement strand
CTTCATTATTATTAAAGCTGCTTCTTGTTACTAAAGTTACTTCTAGTTTTTTGGCGAGTTCTACTGACCTGTTTTGCAAAACTTTTGCACCTAAACTTGCAAGTTCAAGCATTTCATCATAACTGATAATATCAAGCTTTTTGGCTTTTGGCTCGATCCTAGGATCTGTAGTATAAACTCCATCAACATCGGTATATATTTCACAAAGATCAGCCTTTAAAGCTCCTGCAATCGCTACTGCACTAAGATCACTTCCGCCTCTTCCAAGAGTCGAAACTTCCCCTTTGCTTGTAATTCCTTGAAAACCTGCAACCACCACTATCTCATCATTGTCCAAATGCTCTCTTATCTTGTTTGAGTCTATCGAGTCAATTCTTGCAGTCGTATGCAAATCATCGGTATAAATTCCTGCCTGTCTTCCTGTCAGTGCTACAGAGTTATATCCTTTTGCCTGAAGAGCAATAGAAAGCAAAGAGCTTGTAACTCTTTCACCTGAGCTTAAAAGCAGATCCATTTCACGCCTTGGCGGATTGTCTGAAAAATATTTTGCATACTCTATAAGTTTATTGGTTTCCCCACTCATAGCAGAAACTACAACAACTACATCATTTCCCGCATCTTTGGCTTTTGCCACTCTTTTGGCAACCTCTTCAATCCTCTCTAAGCTACCTACACTTGTACCGCCGTACTTTTGTACTATTAACATTTTCCTCTCTTTTTTAATAATCATTAATTTTTAATTTTTAATTATTCATTTTTAATTTTTAAAGGTATCCCTCTTTTTTGAAGTAATTCAATACTTCTTTATAGATAGGTCTTTTAAAATATGTAACATATTTAAATATTTCATCAAATTTTACAAACTTATAATCATCAAACTCCGGGTGTTTCGTCTTAAGATCAATCTTTGCTTTTGGCTTCAACCTGACTAAAAAATATTTTTGTATCTGTCCGTCATACGGATACATTTTTTTTGCTATAATATTTGGAAAATCATAACTTACCCATTTTGGATATTCGGTTATGATTTCAAATTTATTAGTACCGATTTCCTCTTTCAATTCCCTAAAAAGTGCAACTTTTGGTGTTTCGCCTTCATCAATGCCGCCTTGAGGGAACTGCCAACTATCTTTCACATCATTTCTTTTTGCTATAAATATTTCACTTTCAAGTGGATATTTTGATGATAAGATGATAGCTGCTACATTTGGTCGGTATCTCTTTTTTTTATCATTCATACTTTATCTTAATTCATATTTTGATAAAATTTTATCGAAATTAGTATTAAGGTTTTATTTGTTACTATATCTTCACATACCTTTTTGCGATAGTAAATGTTTTTATTGCTCCTTCAACTCTTATGTTGACAAACTTGAATATAAAAAAAAATATATGGAAGCAATACTAAAGCAGTTTGACTACGAAACCCAAAAATTCAATATAAAGAAAAATTCAATAAAAACTGTTTTTATAGGAGGCGGAACTCCATCGACCGTTACACCTGAGCTTTATGCACCTTTTTTTGAGAAAATTTCAAAATATTTTGATGGGAATTTAGAGATAACTACCGAAGCCAACCCAAACAGTACAACCTCAAAATGGATAAAAGGGATGAAAGAGTTGGGTATCAACAGAGTAAGTTTCGGAGTTCAAAGCTTTGATAATGAAAAACTAAAATACTTAGGAAGAAACCACACTTCCAAAAGTGCCGTCAAAGCGATAGAAAATGCATACAACACGGGTATAGAAAATATCTCTCTTGATTTGATTCATGATACAAAAATTGATGATAAAAAATTACTAAAAAATGATATAGATATGGCAAAAAAGCTACCCATAAACCATATAAGTTCATACTCTCTAACCATAGAAAAAGGTACAAAATTTTATAACATAAAAGAGACTTCCAAAGAAAATACAAATGAGCAGATTTGGTTTTATGAGGAGATTGAAAAAGCTGGATTTCCAAGATATGAAGTATCAAACTTCGGAAGATATATTTGCAAACATAATGTCGGATACTGGAAACATAAAGACTACATAGGCATAGGTGCCGGTGCGGTGGGCTTCAAAAGAGACAAAAGATTTTATCCACATCGCAGTATAGAAAAATATATCTCAAACCCTCTTTATCAAGATATTGAAAATATTTCAAAAATTGAACTAAAAGAGGAGAAGGTTTTCTTAGGATTAAGATCATTTGTAGGGTTTGATAAAAAAATACTCAATGAAAAAGAGAGCTCAAAAGTGGATATTCTCATAAAAGAAAAAAAAGTTATGCAAAAAAACGGTAAAATTTACAATTTAGAGTATCTTCTAAGTGACGAAATAGCACTATTTATCTTGGGCTAATCATATTTTGGATAAAATGACTCTTAAAATTTTTAAAGTAGGTATATTATATGTTTGGTATGGGTTTTTCCGAGATAATGATCATTTTGGTGATCGGCATCATTTTTTTGGGTCCAGAGAAACTTCCCGAAGCTATGGTAAAAATAGCAAAATTTTTTAATATGTTTAAGAAAACAATCAATGAAGCCAAAGAGAGTATTGACCAAGAGCTAAAGATAGAAGAGTTAAAAAAAGAAGCTCTTGAGTACAAGAGAAAACTCCACGAAACCACCCAAAGTGTAAAACACTCTGTCTATATGGATGAATTTGAAGAGATAAAAAATTCCACAACCGGCGTCAGTGACCTACTAAACAGCAATGTAGAAGAAGCTGTGGATGCAGCCAAAGAAAGTGGTAAAGATACAAAAAAAGAGAAGCCTTCAAAAAAGAAAAAGAAGGAAAAAGATATTGAAATAAAAAAAGCTGAATATAATGAAAAAATAACACAGGAAGATGATAATGTTTGAAGAGTTAAAACCACATATCGCTGAACTTAGAAAAAGACTCGGCATCTCACTGGCAACCATTATCATAATGTTTTTTGTATGTTTCAACTTTTGGGAGCCGCTTTTGGCGTGGATGATACATCCGTTAAAAGAGGTATTGCCCTCAACTAGCAATATAATTTTTACAAAAGTTCAAGAACCGCTTTTTACCGCACTTAAAGTTTCATTTTTTGCATCTTTTATAGTTTCGCTGCCTATTGTATTTTGGCAATTATGGCTCTTTATTTCCCCGGGTCTTTATGAAAATGAAAAAAAGATGATACTTCCGTTTGTCTTTTTTGCTACTATAATGTTTTTGATGGGTGCAGCATTTTGTTATTTTGTAGTCATTCCTTTCGGTTTTGCTTTTTTGGTAAATTTTGGAGGCAAACTCTTTACCGCACTGCCAAGCATCGGTGAATATGTAGGCTTTTTTACAAAGCTTCTGTTTGGTTT
>JALVWW010000092.1 GCA_027023175.1 Campylobacterales bacterium | reverse complement strand
TCACTTACTCCCACACTTACTTTTACATCTATTCTTTCATTTTTATACATAAATTTAAAATTCGCTATGATATCTTTTATCTTTTTTGCAAACTCTATCGCACTTTCAAGTCCTGTACTCGGCAGGATTATCAAAAACTCTTCTCCACCGTATCTGCCTACAAAATCAACATCTCTGGTAAACCTTTTTAAAATCTTACCGAGAGCCGAAAGGACAATATCCCCCGCATCGTGCCCATAAGTATCGTTTATAGTCTTAAAATGGTCGATATCCACAAAACATACCGAATAGTCTATCTTGTATCTTTTGTAAGCCTCTTCTACTTTTTTAAGCTCCTCGTCAAGTGCTCTTCTTGAAGCCAATTTTGTTAAAAAGTCTTCCTTGCTCTGCATTTTTGCTACCTGTAAGGCATGTTCAAGTTTTTCATTTCTGATTTTTAGTTTTTTTATCATTTGCTGATTTTGGACCATTTTTTCATTTAGTGTTCTTGTTTCAAGCTCCAAAGAGTCAGCTATCTTGATAAGCTTTGACTGGACAACTTCAAAAGTATCAGCCTTAAAATCTATATCTTTTAATTCATCTCTGACTTTTATAACATTTTTATTGCTTGTGCTACTTGTATCTATCAGCGAAAGAAGTCTTTTTTCTATCTCTATTAGGATTTTATCAACTTCACTGAACTTCTTTTTAAGTTCTGACTTGTCGAGCTCTATTCTTTTTTTTATCATTTTTTTGATATCATCCTGAATAGAATCTGTTGCCAAAATCTCCGGTGAATTTCTAAGTTCATAACTTATAGTAGCAAGCTCATCGTCCACATTGGATGCGATAGAAGGAGCAAGAGTAGCTATAACCAAAGGGGCGAGTTTTTTATATATCTCTTTGTCATTGTTGCTGCTTAGACATTTAATAATACTGTTTACAAACTTTTCCAAGTCACTTTTGTCTGCCGTACAAAAACCGTCAACTTTGTTTAAAAATGAATCGTCGTAACTTGTTAAAAAGTCAAACCATTTATCTTTCAGTCTGTTTATCTCTTTTATATCATTTTTGGTTTTTAGTTTCTCTATAGAGTAGTCAGCCAAATCCTTAGCTTTTTTATTGTGAAGAATAGATATGGCTTGAAGTATTCTTTTAGTCAGAAGATACAATGCATCCAAAACTTCATTGCTGTTTGAGTTTAGACTTCGCTGCAGTCTTGAGGATAAAAAAACAAAAAGTTCATCTAGATTTTTCACTTTGAAACTTTTAATTTCCTGCTTTAAAGCCTTGTCAAGTTTTTCTATATACTTTTCAAGCTGCATACACTCTTCAAGTATAAATCCTTTTTCTTTGGCAACTTTGCAAAATATTTCATGGTAGTTTGAAGGAGTAAAAGCTACCTTTTGCTCTTGCATTTTTTTGATACTCTCTTTAATAATATCATTTATTTTAGTTGCCATTTTACTTCCTTATTACTCTTCTTACTCCAGATAGCTACCGCCGGTAAAACTTTCTGAAGTTTTATTTGACTTTACGCCTTTGACGGATATCTTTGAAATAAACTCTGAAATTGCCTTGTAAGAAGCGAATTTGATAGCCTCAAATCTTTTTGCGTCAGAAATTACACTGTTTGCTTCTATAGGAAAGTCGTAAGTACCGCTTACATCAAAACTGTCTTTTTTCCCTGTTTTATCGATATAGGTTATATTTAGTAAAACTTTTGTCTTATATGCTACGACATATCCGTCTTTATCATATGCAATTGGGGTAAAACTTTTACTTTTAAACTTGACATAAAAAATTGTATTTGCCAAATCTTTTTTATCTACGATATGGGACCTAAATCTTGAAACAATCGCTTCATTTACAGCATCTTTTATCAATACCGAGTTTTCCGGGTCGTTGATATCGATATAAACTTCGGTATATATTTTATTGCCTAAAATTTTCTTTGTATAATATGAAGAGGGTTTATAGCCGCATCCGGTTATCGCCAAAAATATTGCTGCTATGAGCGTTAACCTCTTCAATTTTTTATACACAATCAGCCTTTAACCACTATATTTATCAGTTTGTTTGGAATATATATCTCTTTAATGATAGTTTTTGCTTCTATCCATTTTTCGACACTCTTCTTTGCCGTATCCAAAACTTCTTCTTTAGGTAAATCCTTGGAAACTTCTATATCGCCTCGTTTTTTACCGTTAACTGTTACAACAAGCGTGATACTGTCTTCTTCAAATACTTCCTCTTTTATATCAATCTTGGCAAAATTGTTTAAGTTAAAATACCTATCACTGAGCTCCCAGCAGACATGAGGAATAATCGGCTCCAAAACATTTAACAAGATAAAATATGCTTCACTCCAGATATCTTCGTTATCTTGGGCATTTAGGGCATTCATAGCCTCCATGCAGGATGCTATCAATGTATTGAAACTATACTCTTTTTGATAAGTCTGGTATGATTTTTTTAAAGCTTCGTACACTTTTTTTCTGGCAAATTTTTCCTCTTTTTTTAATGAACTATGCTCAATAGAGGGCAATTTATCCATCGGTCTAACTTTTTCACTTCTGTCATGCAGTCTTTTTATAAACCTGAAAGCACCCTCCACCGCACTGTCATTCCACTCTAGCTCTTTGTGAGGGGGTGCTGCAAAAAGTATAAAAAGTCTTGCTGTATCTGCTCCATACTTTTCTATGATTTCATCCGGGTCGACGGTATTGCCTTTTGATTTACTCATTTTGGCACCATCTTTTAGCACCATTCCCTGAGTCAAAAGTCTTGAAAAAGGTTCATCCACTTCAATGTATCCCAAATCTCTCAAAGCTTTTGTGAAAAATCTGGCATACAAAAGATGAAGTATGGCATGCTCAATCCCACCGATATACTGATCAACACTCATCCAGTAAGCCACATCTTCTTTATCGATTCCAACTTCTTGCCACTTGGAAGGATTGGTTGCATATCTTAAAAAGTACCAGCTTGATTGCACAAATGTATCTAGCGTATCTGTTTCTCTTGTTGCATCTCCTCCACATTTCGGACACTTGCAATGCTTCCAGGTCGGGTGGGATTCTAGTGGATTGCCCTCTCCTGTGATAATTACATCTTCAGGCAAAGTTATAGGAAGATTTTCTTTTTTTTCAGGGACCAGACCACACTTTGGACAATGTACAAACGGTATAGGAGCTCCCCAGTATCTTTGTCTGCTTACTCCCCAGTCTCTTAGTTTGTAATTTATCTCTTTTTTTCCAAGAGAATTTTTTTCAAAATACTCTATGATTTTAACTCTTGCGGTTTTACTGTCAAGTGAGCTAAATTCTGCACTGTTTATAAGTATACCATCATCAGTAAAAG
>JALVWW010000091.1 GCA_027023175.1 Campylobacterales bacterium | reverse complement strand
GTACAAAAATTTGTATTTGTTTTGTGATGGTCAAAACAGATAGAAGGAGTGTTTATCTCTTCTGTTATACCCAGTCTTTTAAAGTTTGCGGCATCTACACTTATAAAAAGATCATATTTTTGGGGAAGTATGTGTTTTATTTTTTTATACGAAGGTAAAAAGTCAAATTTTTTGGGCAACTCTTTTTCGCAGTTATAGTATGTGATTTTTTTACCCGATTTTTTTAGAGCTATTCCAAGTCCAAGCATAGAGCCTAAAGTGTCTCCGTCAGGGTTGATGTGTGAAGCTATGACAATATGATGAGCCGAAGATATAAGTTTGTAAACTCTTTTATAATCATTTTTCATTTTTTATCCGTTTCAAGTTTGATTTTTAGCTTTATAAACAAAGGCAAGCACTTCTGCAACTGCTTTATACATTGACTCTGGTATGGTTTTGTCAAGGTTACAAATTTTGTAAAGTTCTCTTGCAAGTGGAGGATTTTCTACTATTTGGACCATATGTTTTCTGCCTATCTCTTTTATCTTCAGTGCTACTTCGTTTATTCCTTTTGCTATTACAACAGGAGCTCTATCTTTTTGTCTGTCATATTTGATGGCAACTGCATAATGAGTCGGGTTGGTTATAATGACATCGGCATTTGGGACTTCCTGCATCATTCTTTTTTGAGCCATTTCCATTTGTATCTTTCTTATCCTTGCTTTTATCTGCGGGTCGCCTTCCATCTGTTTAAATTCATCTTTTATCTCCTGCTTGCTCATTCTAAGGTCTTTGAAGTATTGGTATCGCACTATCAAAAGATCGGCAATAGAAAGGACGAGAAAGAGGATGAGCATAACTGAAGCTAAGATAATTATCTTGTCTCTAAGCCATATCATTTGGTCAAATATCGAATAGTATGCTACATGAGGAAGCTGTTTTATAAAAGATATAAAAAAATATGAAGCAACAATAAAAATAAATGATACTTTCAGCACAACTTTGATGCTTTCGATCAATTTTTTTACAGAGAGTAGATTTTTTAAACCTTTTATAGGGTCGATTTTTTTAATATCAGGTGTTATTGCCTTTGCAGAAAAAATAAAACCAAACTGTACCAAATTGGCTAGAATTCCTGCAACTGCAACCAAAAGAGCTATGGGAAGTACAGCCAAAAGCAACTCTTTAGATGTAATTATAACCATGGAGAGGATACTGTTTTTTGTCAATTCAACTCCGGCAAAAGAGATATAGTATTTATAGAGATTTTCAATATGAAAAGCAATAAACTTTGTCAAGGTCAAAACTGCTATGACTGCAACAAGAAGAGTTATAAAACCACTAAAATCCTGACTTTTTGGAACATTGCCTTCTTCTCTGGCATCTTCAATCTTTTTAGAGGTGGGCTCTTCCGTTTTCTCTTCGTCATCAGCCAAGTTTAAAACCTTTAGTCAAATATTTTCATGGAAAAATCAAGCCAAGTAGCCTGATGTATAAGACTTCCACTGCTTATCGCATCTACTCCGGTATTTGCATACTCCAGGATATTTTCTCTTGTGATGTTTCCGCTTGCTTCAAGAAGGATATGAGGATAGTTTTCATTTTTAAAATTTACTACCTCTTTTATCTCATTTATATTCATATTGTCACACATTATCATATCACTACCGCACCCCATAGCGTACTTGGCATCCTCTACGCTTTCACATTCTACCTCTATTTTGGTTGTATAGGGGAGTTTGTATCTGGCATTGTCTATGAAAGACTTTAAGTCATTGATGGTTTTCAAGTGGGTATCTTTTAGCATCAAACAGTCATCAAGTCCCATTCTGTGGTTGCTTCCACCTCCACATCTGACAGCGTATTTTTCAAAAATTCTTAGCATTGGTCTTGTTTTTCTAGTATCAAGCAGTTTTACTTTGACATTTTTTAGCTCTTGAATATAGCTGTTAACATTTGTAGAGATTCCACTTGCATGTTGAAGTAGATTGAGCATTGTTCTTTCACACATAAGTATCTTGTTTGATTTACCTTCAAGTGCAACTATGACATCGCCTTTTTTTATGCTTTCACCATCTTTTTTAAAAAATTCAAATTTTATTTTTTCTATTTTACAAAGTGCTTTTACATATTCAACACCGGCTAAAATTCCCTCATCTTTGGAAGTTATTTTGGCTTGAACTTTTTTCTTTTTACTGACAAGTCTGAAAAGGTCACCTCTTCCCACATCTTCTTGCAGTGCTTTTTTTACAAAACTTTTTATCATAAATTTATCTCCATTTTAGCTTATCTCCATCATTCTATCAAGTGCAATTTTTGCCCATTTTATAACATTTTCATCTACTTCTATCTCATTTTTAAACTCTTTATTTTTTATAGAGATAAGAGTGTTATGCAAATCCTGCAGAGTAGTTTCATTCATGGTTGGGCACTCGGGCTTGGTTGAAGAGAGTATGTAGGTGTTCTCTTTTCTAAGTCTGTTTACCATGTTAAACTCTGTTCCTACAGCTACTTTTTGCTCTATCGGTAACTCTTTTATGTATTTGATAAGTTGAGAAGTAGAGCCGACAAAATCAGACAATGCACAAACTTCAGGTTTGCACTCGGGATGTGTTGCTATCAAAATACCCGGATATTTATTTCTGTAAAATTCTATATCTTCTACACTAAAAAGCTGATGAACCGAACAAAAACCGTTATAACATAAAATATCCGCGTTTTTTAAATCTTTATCCTCACCTATGACTGCTGAGGTAAGCCCCATATCTCTGGCTACATTTGCACCTAAACAACGATCTGGAACAAAGAGTATCTTTTTGTCCTTCTTTAAGGCATTGGAGATAATTTTTTTGGCATTTGAACTTGTGCAGACATATCCTCCAAGCTCTCCGACTCTAGCCTTTACCTCTGCGCTAGAGTTGATGTAGGTAATAGGTATAAAGTCATCTTTTGTAATGCCTTCACTCTCTAAAATAGCTACATTTTTATCAAAATATTCTACATCTATCATCCTTGCCATAGCGCAACATGCAGCTTTTGGCATAAATACTCTTTTTTTAGGAGAGAGTATCTTTACACTCTGCCCCATAAATGCAACTCCACAAAAAACAAGATAGGGCTGCGCATCTTTTGCGGCAATTTTAGCAAGCTGTAAACTGTCTCCACTGTAATCAGCCATCTCAAATACTTCATCTTTTTGATAAAAGTGAGCAACGATAGTAACAGGTAACTCTTTTTTTAATTTTAGTATCTCATTTTTTAAAATTTCATTATCCAAAATCTTTCCTTCGGTAATTTTTTATATAATTATATCAAAAAGTAAATCAGATACAATAGCAGATAAAATAGGGGTCAGGTGATAGTGATAGTACTATCACTATCACCT
>JALVWW010000090.1 GCA_027023175.1 Campylobacterales bacterium | reverse complement strand
TATAAACTCACTCTCATCAGCTATGCTCATCATATCTATATAAATATATTTACATTTCAACTCTTTTAATGTTTTAAACACCAAAGATGTTTTACCAAATCTTCTTGGAGCATAAATTAAAAGATTTAATCCTGAATTGATAGAGTTTTTGATATCTTTAATTTCATCGATTCTATTGCAAAAATATTCATCTTCTACTATTCCGCCATAATAAAATGGATTGATATTTTTTTTCATCTTCTACCTTTGGTTTATTATACTTTAGAGTATTATACTAAAAGGTATAATAAATAATTCTTAAAATGTGATATAATTACACTAAATATTAAAATATAAGCTTGTACAACCTTGTATTTTAATAAGTTTTTTAATAGTAGCCATCTTAAATCCTCTTGTAAATCGATAGCGGTTTGGGTAGCGGTAAAGGTAGCGGTCATTGTATCAAAACTATGATAAAAACAACTTATCATAGAAAATCAAAATCCCTTCATATCGCTGATATAAAGGGATATGATAAGATATGATATATCTTATGTTTAAGACTCAAAATCTGATGGTAGCGATACCGTGCCGGTTCGAGTCCGGCCCCAGGTACCACTTTATAATGCCTAAATCCAGGGTTTTAATCAACTTTTAAAGATACAACAAAAAAGCTCACAAAACAGTGCCAAAATAAAGTTGTGGGACTTTCTAAGAAAGTATTTGTAAAATTTATTTTATTTGTTTATAAAAGTAGTTTGTTGCTTCAACAAAACCGTCAACATTACCGCAGTCAAATCTCAAACCGTCAAATTTATATGCTATAACTCTACCCTCTTTTGCTTGTGTTAAAAGTGCATCAGTTATCTGGACTTCGCCGTTTTTTCCCGGTTTTGTATATTTTATGATATCAAAGATATCAGGAGTAAGTATATATCTTCCTATGATAGCAAGATTTGTCGGGGCTTTGGAAACTTCAGGTTTTTCAACCATATCAGTAACTCGAAAAATATTTTCTTCAATCTCTTGGCCGGAAATTATTCCATATTTGTTTGTATCACTTTCATCAACTTCCATTATGGCGATGACAGAGCATTTATATTTTTCAAAAACCTGCACCATTTGCTTTAAAATGCCATCACCCTTTGGATTGACACACAAATCATCAGCAAGTATCACAGCAAAAGCAGAATCTTCTCCAAGCAGTGCTTTTCCTTTATATATAGCATCACCCAAACCCTTCATCTCTTTTTGTCTGGTATAGGTGAAAGTACAGTTATCTATAAGCTCTCTTATTTGATGGAGCAAATCCTCTTTTGAAGTACCTTTTATCTGATATTCAAGCTCATAACTTATATCAAAATGGTCCTCTAT
Source organism: Campylobacterales bacterium (assembly GCA_027023175.1). Classification (GTDB taxonomy): domain Bacteria; phylum Campylobacterota; class Campylobacteria; order Campylobacterales; family JALSKU01; genus JALSKU01. Next base: position 2,016 of record JALVWW010000090.1, on the reverse strand, counting down.
AGCTCTTTTTCCTCTTCCTGTAACTATAGCCATGATGTCACATCCGGCATCTTTAGCCTCTTCTACACCATATTGGATAAGTGGTTTTGTAAGTATGGGGAGCATCTCTTTAGGCATAGCTTTGGTGGCGGGCAAAAATCTGGTTCCATACCCGGCAGCCGGAAATAGACACTTTTTTATCATTACACTTTCTTTAGAAATTTAGAGAGTAAAACTATACGGGTTCCGTTTACTCTTCCTTCTATTTGTTCCGGATTGTCTGTAAGGACTATATTTTTTACTACAGTTCCTCTTTTGGCAGTAAAACCTGCACCTTTGACTTCCAAATCTTTTATAATGGTCACGCTGTCACCACTGTTTAAAATAGTACCGTTAGAATCTTTTGTAGGAATCGTCTCATCATCCTCTGTTGCTGACAAAGACTCAGCCCACTCTTTTGTTTCATCATCAAGATAAAGCATATCAAGCAAGTCTCTTGGCCACCCCTCTTCTTGCATTTGTGAAAGAAGTCTATATGCTACAACCTGTATGGCAGGCACTTCACTCCACATGGACTCGTTAAGACATCTAAAATGGTTTGGATCTATTATATCGGGATTTTCAAGTTGGGGTTTGCAGATATCACAAACTACAATATATTCATCTTTGGGTTCAACTTTATAAATATCAAGATTTTCTTCATTTCCGCAGATTTCACATTTATTGGAGCTTCGTTGGAGTAGTTCTTCTTTGATTTTCATGGGTGTCCTTATATAATGGTGCGACCGGCGAGACTTGAACTCGCACGAGCTAGGCTCACTACCCCCTCAAGATAGCGTGTCTACCAATTCCACCACGGTCGCACACGAAAGAGTAGGAGGATTAAAATCCTCCTAAGATTGTATTAGCTTAAGAAAGGGTTTGCATATAGTGCTATCAAAGCAATAACAAGTGCATAAATAACCTGTGCTTCGATCATTGCCAAAGCGATAAACATTGTTGTCATCAATTTTCCGCCAAGACCTGGATTTCTTGCTGTTCCTGCTATTGTAGCTGCTGCGGTATTACCCATACCTATAGCACCACCAAGAGCTGCAAGGCCCAAACCGATACCTGCGGCGATTACAGAATAAGATGCCAAGCCTGAAGCATTCTGGGCAACCTTTAAAACTTTAACTCCATCCTCACCGGCAAATGCAACACCGGCTATAGCCAATAAAAGTAATAATACTTTTTTCATAAAAACTCCTTATATTTTACAAAGTCCGTTCGGCTTGCGTATCCCTACTTATCACTTTGTTCGGCGTATTTTACCTTTTTTTTTGTTAAATTTGACTTATTTTTTAAGATCCAATTCTACTTTATGACCTTTTTGAGACAATACAACCACATCTATCATATCACCCTCATGTAAAATATCCTGCATTTTTGTATGTTTGTCTTTTGCTACTTTTGATATATGCAACAATCCATCGACTCCATCTTTAAGCTCAACGAATGCACCAAACTCAACTATCTTTTTTACTTTTCCGTGAAACTCTTCACCTTTTTTAAACTCTACGGTTTTTCTTTCTCTTCTGTGGTCTCTTCCGCCACCGCTTCTACTTGTTATCTCTTTGATGTGATCACATGCGGCTTTAACTTTTGCTTTATCTGTTCCTCCGACTTTAACTTCACCTTTTTCTCTATCCAAGTCAATTGAGACATTAAATTTTTCTATAATTTCTCTGATGGTTGAACCGGCTTTTCCAATGATGTCAACAATTTTTGATGGATGTACACCAAATACCTCAGTTGTCGGCAAAAGATCTTCATTTACAACTATTTTTTTATCTGCTTCTTCCATAATGTCTAAAATATGATCTCTGCCCTCTTTTGCCTGGTCTAGTGCCTCTTTTAGTATGTGGGATTCAATTCCGCCAAGCTTTATATCCATTTGAAGTGCGGTTATACCATCTCTAGTACCTGCAACCTTAAAGTCCATGTCTCCGTCATGATCTTCAAGCCCCATTATGTCAGTTAGTATGGCGTATTTAT
>JALVWW010000089.1 GCA_027023175.1 Campylobacterales bacterium | reverse complement strand
CTGTTCTCGCCAAAACTTCCGCTTAATTCTCTTTGGATAATATTTTTAAATTCATCCATGGTAAAGATTGGCTCATCTTTGACCGCTATGTTTAAAGCGGTATTTTTTATGATAACTTTTATTTGTCCTCCGGTTAGGGGATATTTTGCAAGTTCCTCTATGGAAAAATTCTCTTCATAGAGGGCATTTTCAGGTAGATAGTTTCTAAAAAGCAGAACTCTTTGGGAAAAGTCAGGTTTTTTAAACTCTATTTTGTAATCAAACCTTCTTGAAAAAGCAGGATCGATGTTTTCAAGCAAGTTGGTGGTTGCAATCAAAACTCCGTTAAAGTTTTCAATTTGTTCCAAAAATATATTTTGCATTTGGTTATGCATCTTATCAACACTGTGCAGGCTCTGGCTTGTTCTGCTGCTTAAAAACTGGTCAGCTTCATTTAAAAGAAGTACAGGGGAACTTTTTGTTTTATTTGAGAGGTCATAATATGTATCGAAAATTTTTCTTACATTTTTTTCACTCTCTCCTACATATTGGGAAAGTATTTTTGAGCAGTCAAAGTTGAGTACACTTTTTTTTAGAGATTTTGAAAGTGAAAGAGCTGTCATAGTTTTTCCGGTCCCCGGAGGTCCATAAAAAATAATCCTTGTGTCAAGTCCTCTTCTTCTTTCTACTATGCCCCACTCTTTGAGTCTAGAGAGTACTTTTCTATCCATTCTTTTTAAGAGATTGTTTAAAATTTTTGCTGTTTTTGGATGTAATACAACATCGTCAAGTGTAGTTTTGGGTTCGATTAGTTCAAAAATATCCTGCTCTTTTATAAGCATACCCAGTTTTATCTTTTTCTCTTTTTTCTCTTTTGAAGGCCTTATAATCTTTTGGACTATCTCTTCAGATATGTAAAAACTTCTTGTAACTCCACCAAAAGCAGTCAGCATTTCATCAAAATCAACCAAAGAGTTTTCAATGAGTTTTGAGCCTTCCTCTAAAAGAGCTCTGTTTTTTATCTTTTCATATTCATCTTCACTTATCAAATCAATAAGAGTATTCATATCTCTTAATGTTTCAATTTCGGAAGAGTACTCCTCTTTTAAAAGAGCCAAAAATATAATCTTTTCTTTTTGGTTGAACTCAAACTCAGAAGATATCTCTTCTACTGCCAAATCACACTCACTTTTAAGAATTCTTTTGTCAATGATGACTTCGAGTTGTTTGAGTCTTGTTTTAAGTGAGTCGATATTTGGTGAATCTTTTTTAAAGCTGTTTCTAAAGTTTGAGAGTTTTTGATACATCTCTATTCTTAAAAACTGATCTTTGAGGTATTCCAAGTGGTCTTTGTACGGTTCTTCTTTCGGAAGTGCAATGGCAGAGTCATTATCTCCGAGAAGTTTTAAAAAGGCAGAGCTTAAAGAGATATTTGAATGAAGCAATTCGAGGTTTGACAACTCTTTGGTTTTTTGATTTATAAGTGTATTTCTTGTCAGCCAACCTGATTCAAGCAGATTTTTAATGATATAAATCTTTTTTATATGTATATACTCTTTGGATGAATATATCTCTTTTAATAGAGATGATACTGTAACCTCCTCTATACCGTCAATATACTTCATTGTCAATTTTTTTAATATTTCCGCCTCTTCCAAGGAGCATTTAAGTTGAGAGAAAATATTAGATTTTGACAAGTCTTTATTTTCCAAAAAGTTTATCAAATTTTTCAAATGTTGTTCCTAATACAAGTTTAACTATTATTATATTACAATTATGCTTAAGGTTGCAAAAAGGAAAGAGTATGGATTATATGATAGAAATGAACGGTGTCAATAAATATTATGGCTCATTTCAAGCACTGAAAGATATAAACTTCAAAGTAAAAAAAGGAGAAGTTGTTGTTGTTTGCGGACCGAGCGGCAGCGGAAAATCAACCCTTATAAGATGCATAAACAAGCTTGAGGATATAGATGAAGGCGAGATAATCGTTGACGGTATAAATCTAAATGATAAAAAAGTAAATGTCAACAAAGTAAGAGAAGAAGCCGGTATGGTTTTTCAGCATTTCAACCTTTTTCCACATCTTAGTATCATTGAAAATATCATGATAGCTCCTATGAAAGTCAGAAAAATTCCAAAAGAGGAAGCACAAAAGCTTGCCATGGAGCTTTTAGAGAGAGTAAAGATACCCCATCAGGCAAACAAATATCCAAGCGAACTAAGTGGTGGTCAAAAACAAAGAGTTGCAATTGCTAGAACTTTGGCGATGAAGCCAAAAATTATACTCTTTGACGAGCCGACAAGTGCACTAGATCCTGAAATGATAGGCGAAGTTTTAGATGTTATGAAAGAGCTTGCAAGAGAAAACTACACTATTGTATGTGTTACGCATGAAATGGGTTTTGCAAAAGAGGTAAGCGACAGGATAGTTTTTATGGACCACGGCATCATTGTAGAAGAGGATGAGCCTCATACATTCTTCAATCACCCTAAAACTGACAGAGCAAAACAGTTTTTAAGTGAGATACTTCATCACTAAAAGGTTATTTTTTTGTAAAAATTATTGAAAAGATAAAGAAGATAAGGGATGCTATCAAGATAATGGTAGCTCCTGAACTTATATCAAAATAGTACGATATAAATAATCCTATTAAGCTAAATAAAAGAGTTAAAATAGACGAGATAAACATCATCTTGTAAAGTGAGGTGGAAAGTTTTTCCGCTATGTATGTAGGTATGCTCATAAGGGCGATAACCAAGATAAGACCTACCGCTCTTATGGTAACTATTACGCTAAAAGCTATCATGATAAGCAAGAGGTAGTATAAAGGTTTTACTTTGACCCCTCTTAGCCTTGCAAACTCCCTATCAAAGCTAAGAGCCAATAACTCTTTGTGATAAAAAGAAACTAAGATCAAGATAAGAAGATCAAATCCCGCCATGATATAAAGATCATTTGAAGATACCGAAATAATACTACCGAAAAGATAACTCATCAAATCCACATTATATCCGGGAGTTAAGTCTGTAAAGATGATTCCCAAAGCCATTCCTGCCGCCCACATGGTACCTATAACGGGATCAATTCTCTCTTGATTTTTATATGAAATAGCTGCAATGATGATAGCAAGAAGCAAAGCAAATAGTGTGGCTCCAAAAAGCGGTAACAAACTAAAATATATAGCCAAACCGATACCGCCGTAAGAGCCGTGAGCTATGCCCCCGGCTAAAAAAACCATCCTATTTACTACAACCAAAGAGCCTACTATGCCTATGCAGATGCTTATAAGAATTGTTGCTAAAAGTGCATGTTGCATAAAAGGAAAAGAGAGTATATCAAGCATCTTTTTTTCCTTTTGTGTGAGAGTGAAGGCACATATTTTCGTTTACCATAAGT
>JALVWW010000088.1 GCA_027023175.1 Campylobacterales bacterium | reverse complement strand
GTGTATGTCGGTACTTTCTATTCCGCATTTGGAGAGGGTCATCTTTGGATGCAAATCCTTTTTGGCAAGTATTGGTATACATTCTGGATAGTCCATATTCTTATAGGTGTACTTATTCCTCTGTTCCTACTGATATTCAAATCAAAATCACCGGGTGCTATAGCATTGGCCGGACTTTTAATAGCAGGCAGCTTTTTGGCGGTTAGATTAAATATAGTAATCCCCGGAATGCTAGACCCTGAGATTCCCGGTATCGCGAGAGCGTGGGTAAATGCCAAATTGAGCTTTTCATATTTACCGACTATTATGGAGTGGCAGGTATTACTATTTATCGTTGCTATAGTAATGGCAGTATTTATGATAGGCAAAGCGGTATTGCCGATATATCAAACAGCAGGAGATGAAAAATGAAGACTAATAAAACAGATAAAAAAATTATGGATAGAAGAGGTTTTTTAAAAACTTCTGCTCTTCTTGGAGGTACGGCTGTCTGCGGAAATGCGATAACCAAAATAAACTCTAAAGGTTTTGGAAGAGGCAAGATAGACTATCCGTTAAATGATGCAGAAAATGTAATTTATTCAGTATGTTTGCAGTGTCATACAGACTGCCCTATAAAAGTTAAGATAGAAGATGGTGTTGCGGTTAAAATAGATGGCAACCCATACTCTATTCAAAACTTGAATTCCCCTATTCCAACCTCGACTGATATTCAAGTAGGAGCAAAGATAGATGCGGGTATTTGCCCGAAAGGACAAGCCGGTATCCAAACCATGTATGACCCGTACAGAGTGGTAAAAGTTTTAAAAAGAGCCGGCAAAAGAGGTGAAAACAAATGGAAAACCATACCATTTGACCAGGCTATCAAAGAAGTTGTTGAAGGCGGAAAGCTTTTTGCCGATGTTCCCGGTGAAGAAAACAGAGTAGTTGAAGGCTTTAGGCAGGTAAGAGCTTTAGCTGACGCAAAACTTGCAAAAGCTATGGCAGGCGATGCTATGAATGTTGGAAAAGGCAAAATGAGCCTTACTGACTTTAAAGCGAAGTATAAAGATCATTTAGACAAGCTAATCGACCCTGACCAGCCTGACCTTGGACCTAAAAACAACCAGTTTTTAATGCTTGCAGGAAGAATGGAGCATGGTAGAAAAGAGTTTGCAAAAAGATGGCAAAAAGCGGCATATGGAAGTATAAACTTTATGGAGCATACTACTGTTTGTGAGCAATCCCACCATATAGCATATAAAAAGATAACAAGCCAATATCTTGGAAAAGGCAAGTGGAAGCCCGCAGCCGAGCACTTAAAACCTGACTTTAGAAATTCAAGAATGGTTATCTACTTTGGTACAGGCTTTGTTGAAGCAAACTTTGGACCTCCTGTCATGGCAAACTTGGCGACAAATGCCGTAACCAAAGAGGGTTGCAAGATAGTTGTTGTTGATCCTAGATTTTCAAAAAGTGCGGCTAAAGCTTGGAAGTGGATGCCTGTTCGTGCCGGCGGAGATGCAGCATTGGCATACGCTATGATAAGATGGATGTTTGAAAATGACAAGATAAACAAGCCGTTCTTGAGAAATGCAAATAAAGCCGCAGCCAAAGCTAACGGTGAAGAGAGTTGGACAAGTGCAACTCATTTGGTAACATTTGACAAAGAGGGACCTGGTAAAAAATTAAGAGCCAGTCAACTTGGTATTGGAAGCGATGATCAGTTTGTCGTTATGAAAAACGGTCAACCTGTAGCAGTTGATGTAAACGATAAGCTAAATCCTGTAGTAGGTGACTTATACTACTCAGGTGAATTAAATGGTATCAAAGTTAAGTCTGAGCTTTTGATGGTAAAAGAGTATGCTATGAGCAAAAGCTTGGAAGAGTGGGCTAAGACAGCAGGACTTGAAGTAGATGATATTGTGGAAGTTGTAAGAGAGTACACAAAATATGGACGACAAGCCGCTGTGGAAATGTACAGAGGTCCGGTACAACACACAAATGGATACTATAACGGTATGTCAGTAATATATCTAAATATGCTTCAAGGCAATATTGACTATAACGGCGGACTTATAGCCGGTGGCGGACACTACCATGAAGATGGAAGCCATGGCGGACCTTTCAACCTCAAAAAAGATTCATTCCCCGGAAAAACCAAAGCTTTTGGACATAAGATAACAAGAGAGGGTTCATACTATGAAAACAGTACATATTTTCAAAAGCATGGATATCCCGCAAAAAGACCATGGTTTCCTCATACCGGTAATGTTTATCAAGAGGCGATCCCATCAATGGATGATGCATATCCATACAATATAAAAATCCTCATGACCATCATGGGAACTCCTTTGCTCTCCAATCCGGCAGCTCAGGCTTCCATGTCAACCATACTTGATTTTAAAAAGACACCTCTTTATATAGCCAATGATGTAGCAATTGGTGAAACAAGTATGTTTGCTGATTATATATTCCCTGATTTTGCTATCTGGGAGAGATGGGGTACTCCGCATGTCACTCCTGCGGCAGTTACCAAAATGTCAAAAGTAAGACAACCGACTATCGAGCCTTTGACTGAGGAGGTAACTGTATTTGGCGAAAAACAACATGCCGGATTTGAAACAATGCTTTTGGCAATTGCTGAGAGACTTAAACTCCCTGGATATGGAGATAACGGCTTTGGTAACAATATGGTATTTAAAAGAACAGAGGACTGGTATCTAAAAATGGCAGTCAATATCGCAGCAGGAGATCATCCTGGCGACGACTTGCCTGAAGCCAATGCAAGAGAGATAGAGATATTTAAAAAAGCAAGACGCCATATGACTCCTGCCACATTTGAGTTTGACAGATGGGAGAAAGCCTGCATAGATGCAAAAGGAAGAAACTGGTTTAAGAAGACAATTTATCTGCTAAATCGTGGTGTAAGAGGAGAAGATTTCTCCAAATACATCGAAAATGTTGACAAGAGCGATAAAATACTGCATAAATTTGGCAAACTGTTTAACTTTTATAGTGAACCGGTTGCTATCAGCAGACACTCTTATACAGGTAAGAGATTTAGCGGAATTGCCCAGTACAATCCTGCTATAGACTATGCAGGCAAAGAAGTAAGAGGCAGCGCGGCTTATCCGCTCAAGTCTATAACTTACAAACCTATTACAGGTGGCCAGTCAAGAACCCAGGCGGTCGACTACTGGTTACAAGCAGTAATGCCTGAAAATACTATAGATATCAATACTCAAACAGCTCTTGAAATGGGATTTAAAAACGGCGATATGGCAAAAGTCGTTTCAGCGGATAACCCTGAAGGTATTTGGGACTTGGGACCTGCAGGTAAAAAAGCCATGATAGGAAGAGTAAGAACAGTTGAGGGCTTGAGACCCGGAACTATCTGCTC
>JALVWW010000087.1 GCA_027023175.1 Campylobacterales bacterium | reverse complement strand
TCAGTCGGACATATAACTTCAAGGCATCCTCCGCATCCTGAACAAAGAAACGGATCTATCTCAATCTTGCCTTTTTCGTTATAATGCATAGGCGGACATTTATATACTGTCGTACACTGATCACATGCTACACATTTATCTTCATCTACTTCGGCAAAGATACCCGGCACCCAATCCTTGGCTCTTGGATTGTCAAGTATACAAAACTGTTTTACCACCACAACGAGTGGAGAATTGGCATCTTTAAATTTCTCTTTAACATTTTTAAAAAACTCTATATTTTCATGCATTTCATGGGAGTACTTGTGCTCAAGACACTCTATACCCATTCCATCGACGATTTTTTTGATATTTATGCCCTGATTAAATCTCTCAGGAGTTGCCTGGCGACCGGTCATGGCTATAGTGGAATTATCAAGTATGACCAGGATGAATTTATGCCCTTGATAGACGGCATTTAAAAGCGGTGGAATACCTGAATGGAAAAATGTACCGTCTCCTATGGTAGCTACAACGGTTTTATCAGGATTGGCTATGCTAAGTCCGCTTGCCATAGATACACTTCCACCCATGCAAAGTACTGTATCTATAGCTCCCTGAGCAAGTGCTAAGGTATAACATCCTATGTCAGACGGGTAGATGGACTTGTTCTTTTTGAAAACTTTCATGATAGCATAATATATATCTCTATGTGGACATCCCGGACAAAGTGCCGGCGGACGGGCAGGCACTTCAAAGCCAAAGTCTATTTTTGGAGCTTCATATATATTTTCTCCATCATAAAAGCCTACTTTTTGTAAAGCTTTCAAGACATTCTCTTTGCTCATTTCATCTATATTGTGAACTGTACCACTGTTTTTGCCATAGACTTTTTCACAGGCTATCTGCTCTTCAATGCAGGGATAAGGCTCTTCGAAAACTATTACTTTTTCATACTTTTTAAAAGCCTCTTTCATTTTATCAACCGGTAAAGGATAGGGCATGATAACTTTAACTATGTCAGCTTCAAGATGTAAGTCATCCAGCGTCTCTTTTACAAAACCGTCTCCAGTGCCACTCGTAAGTATCAAAAGCTTTCCGCCTTCAAGCTTGTCAAACTGAGGTTTTAAGAAATTTTCCCAATTGTACTCAGCAATTTTTTCAACCCTTTCAAGCTGTTCATGTCCCTGGGCAAGCCTTCCGGCTCTTGGAACTGCAGCCCATCTGGCTATATCTCTTTTAAATCTGTTGTTTGTTTTTTCAAAGTTTGTTTCATCATCCATTTCGATAATCTCTCTGGCATGCGAAACTCTCATAACGGGTCTTAGCATGACAGTTGTCTCAAAAAGCTCAGATATTTCAACTCCAAGTTTTACAAAGTCGTAAGCATCTTGAGGAGTTGAAGGGTCAAGTACGGGAATCCTCGCAAATTTGGCAAAAACCCTGCTGTCCTGTTCTGTTTGAGATGAGTGAAAACCGGGATCATCCGCACAAACCAAAAGCATAGCACCTTTGTTGCCTATATAGCTTGCACTCATCAAAGCATCGCTTGCTACATTTAACCCTACCTGTTTCATAGTGGCACATGCTCTTTGACCGCTTATAGCTCCCCCGTAAGCAACTTCAAAGCCTACCTTTTCGTTGGTAGCCCACTGTACATACATATCAAGGTTCTTGTCTTGCTGGATTTTTTGTACGGTTTTTAGAATCTCACTTGAAGGAGTTCCAGGATACCCTGAAACCATTTGTATATTTGAGTGAACTATTCCCCAGGCAATAGCTTCATTGCCCATCAAAGTTTGTTTCATTATGCAATCCTTTGGATTAAGTTAAGAACTTAGAGTTGAGAGATAAGTGACATATGATTGGCGATTAGTTAAGTCGAAGGATCAACTCTTCAGTCTTATCACCCTATCACCCTACCGCCTTTACTCCTTCTTTAGCTAATTTATATAGGATTATACTTTTAAAAGATTTAAAACTTTGTAAAATGATAAAATAGTTTAAAGGAGTATAATATAAATAATTATAATGTGTAAATAATACACAGTTTATTTATATTATTTGTTATTTGATATAAATATTTAAAATACTTAAGTTAGTATAGATATAATAATTGATAAAAATATTTAAGGAGAGAGTAATGATACGAAAGTTTAGTGTGATTATAACACTGTTTGTAATGTTTTTAACATTGTCTTTAAATGCATCAAATATAAAAATAGGTGCTATAGTTGCCGCAACAGGACCAGCTTCTTTTATAGGTGATCCCGAGCTTAAGACTTTAAAACTTTATGTAAAAAAGATAAATGACAACGGTGGAGTAAACGGACAAAAGATAGAGTTGGTTTATTATGATACAGGCGCCAATCCAAGAAAAGCCGTATCTTTTGCAAAAAGACTTATCCATCAAGATAAAGTCGTAGCCATCATAGGACCTTCTACAACAGGTGAAACTATGGCTATCATCCCTTTTGTTCAAAGAGCCAAAATTCCTCTTCTTTCCATGGGCGGAGGAATTCCTATCATAAAACCTGTAAAAAAGTATGTATTTAAAATAGTTGCAACTGATCGAATGGCTTGTCAAAAGATCATGGCTCACATGAAAAAGAAAGGCATTACTAAGATAGGTATGATTTCAGGAAGCGGCGGCTTTGGCAAATCTATGAGAAAACAGTGTAAAGATGTAGCTCCAAGTTACGGTATCAAAATCCTTGCAGATGAGACTTACGGTAAAAAAGATGCTGATATGACCAGTCAGCTTATCAAGATAAAAAATACCAAAGGTATCCAGGCAGTGCTCAATCCTGGCTTTGGTCAAGGACCTGCAATAGTAACTAAAAACTACAGACAGTTAAAGATTCCGTATCCTTTGTATGAATCTCATGGAGTTGCTTCCAAAAAATATATAGAGATTGCCGGAAAAGCAGCCGAAGGCGTTATAGTAGTAGCTCCTCCTGTAGTAGTAGCTGAGAAATTAAGTGACAGCAACCCTCTTAAAAAAGTATGTATGGCTTATACAAAAGAGTATAAAAATGCTTATCACACAGATATAGCAAGTTTCGGCGGTCATGCTTATGACTCACTATATGCCATAGTTGATGCTATAAAAAGAGAACACTCAACCAATCCGCAAAAGATAAGAGATGGACTTGAGAGTCTTAAAAATTTTGTAGGAATTGACGGCATAGTAAATATGAGTCCAAAAGATCACTTGGGACTTGATACAAAAACAGGTTTAGTGTTACTAAAAGTAAAAAATGGAGACTGGAGTATTGTAGAGGAGTAAAGACGGCAAGGTGGTAAGGTGGTAAGAATTGAGCTAAAGGCTCAAGCTTCCTTTGCACCTTTACCCCTATTCCCCTTTACTCCTCATCCGTAAGGATGCGATGTGAATGAACTTTTTCAATTGATCTTAGCAGGTGTAACGGTAGGCTTCATATATGCTCTTGTAGGCATGGG
>JALVWW010000086.1 GCA_027023175.1 Campylobacterales bacterium | reverse complement strand
TCTGGTTTCTGCAGCACATACAGCAGTATCAAGAGATGGAACGGCAACGATAAGTTGAACTTTATCTTTTGCTCCACCGACTGTTATCTCACCAAGGTCTTTACCTACTACTTTTATTTCTGGAGCATTGTCTCCTACTTTTACTTCATTTCCGGATAGATTTACATCATTTCCTTTTAGCTTTGTTTTAGCCATAACTCATTCCTTTTTTAAATTGTTACGGAATTATAGCTAAATAGGATAAATATACTCTTAATTATTTAAAAGCCGCCTTTTGCTTTAAGTTTCTTTTCATACTTATGTCCTATGACAGCAAGTGTAAAAGTAATAGAAAAATACATCGCAGCTACTACAAGCCATGTTTCAAACGGTGAAAATGTATTGGCAACTATCTCTCTACCCACCTTTGTAAGGTCTGTTATAGAGATAACTGAAACCAAAGACGAATCTTTTACAAGAGCTATAATCTCTCCAACGAGTGCCGGTAAAGCTCTTTTTAAAGCCTGAGGCATTATGATATATCCCATTGTTTGGATATAGTTCATTCCAAGAGATTTTGAAGCTTCCGTCTGACCTTTGTCAACCGACTGTATGGCTCCTCTTAGTATTTCAGCTATATATGCTCCATAAAAAAGGCCTAAAGATGCGGCTCCTGCTACAAATCTTTCAAGATTGAAGATAGTAGCTATGATAAAGTAAAAGATAAATATCTGAACCAGGAGAGGAGTTCCTCTTATAATTGTGATGTAAACTGTTGCGATATCATCAAGAAACTGAAAACCACTTATCCTCATAAAAGTGAGTATCCACCCTATGATAAAAGCTAAAATAGCAGCATAAAGAGATATCTCTAATGTTACATAAAGCCCTTTTAAAAGAGGTCCTGAAGTCCAAGTAGTATAGTAGGCAAGAGTATCGCCCTCATAAACTTCATCTCCATCTTTTACAGCTATTTTATACCCATCTGTTTTTATGACTTTTTTTACACCATCTTCATTGGTTATAACTATTTTATCACCATTTACTTTGACAGTACCGTCAAATGGAGCATCTAATTCCACTTTTTTCTCATATGCAAAATATTTTGGAACACTGTTCCATTTCCAAACATAATTCATATGAGTTGCAGCTACATAAAGAGCAAACAGAAGTACAAAGTAGAAACCTCCGGCCACAAAGTGACCAAAGGTTTTATTTTTTAAAATCGACTCTTTTTTTCGTGCCATTTACTATTGAACTCTTTTCAACCAAGAGATATCTTTAAACCATTTATTGTAGATTTTATCATAAGTGCCGTCATGTTTGATTTGATTTAGGAAATTATCAAGCCAGTTCAAAAAGTCAGGGTCTCCTTTTCTGACAGCCCATCCAAGCGGTTCGAATGTAAGGTCTTTGTCCCAGAAAACTATACCTTTTCCACCTCTTTTTGCCATAAACATTGCATTGTAAGGCTTGTCATATACAAATGCATCCGCTTTGCCGTTTAACAATTCTTGAACCGCATCGGCTTCAGTATCGAAAGTTCTTATCTTTGCATGTTTGAACATTCTTCTTGTGGCTATCTCACCTGTAACACCCAACTTTGTGACGATAGTATATTGGGGCTTGTCCAAATCCTTCCATGATTTCTTGCCTTTTGCCACACTTGCCCTAACCAACATAGTTTGACCTATACTGATGTATGGGTTTGCAAAGTTGATTTTAAGATTTCTTTTTTGAGTGATAGTCATACCGGAAACTATGATGTCATACTTTCCTGCCAATAGTCCTGCAATGATACCGTCCCAGGCTGTTGGAACAATTTTAAGTTTGACACCCATATCTTTTGCCATTTTTCTAACTACATCAACATCGAAACCGATAATCTTACCTTTTTTATCTTTCATTTCAAAAGGCATATATCCCGGTTCCATACCGACTCTAAGCTCACCTCTTTGAAGTATCTCATTCAAAGTAGATTTTTTCCACAGATTTAGATCTGATGCCATTACATTTAAACTTAAAAATGCAAGCATTGCAACTAAAATTTTCTTCATGCGTTCTCCTTAAAATTTTTCTGATTTAACATTTTACTTAATTTTTCTTAAATGGTGTTTATTGCAAAAAAGTTTTAGGACATTTCTAAAAACCCTATGCACTGATAGCTTTATGCCAATCCCCTTGAAGATTGATATTATTTTGGTATAATCCCAAAATGAAAAAGATGATAGTGGAAAAATTTAGAGAATTTGGGGCAGATATAGTTCTTTTTACAGTAGCTTTGTCATGGGGCGCTACATTTGTTATCGTTCAGGATGCCATTAAAGATATACCTGTCTTTGCATTTTTGTTTTTACGCTTCTTTCTTAGTTTTTTGCTAATGATACTACTATCTCTAAAATATATAAAGCAACTTGATAAAACAATTATAAAGTCCGGAATATTTTTAGGAACTCTTTTTTTTCTCGGCTATGCCACTCAAACATATGGACTTGTATATACGAAGTCTTCCATAGTGGCGTTTATAACGGGCTTAAATGTTGTAATAGTGCCGATAGTGGTTTATCTTTTGTTTAAACAAAGAGTTTATATCTTTTCCGTTATAGGTGCTGTTGTAGCGGCTTTTGGATTGTGGTTGTTAACAGGTGCTGACGGGATAGGCTCTTTTGGAAAAGGAGAATTTTATTCACTGCTTTGTGCAACATTTTTTGCCATACATATAGTCTATACAGCCAAACTCTCCAAAAGATACAATATATTTTTACTTGTAAGTATAGAGCTTTTAACTGTTGCCATGCTCTCACTTTTTGCCTCTTTGGCAGTCGATCCCTTTACTTTACCCAAAGAGTACTCTTATCCGCTGATTTTGGCTCTTGTAACAACCGTACTGTTTGCTACTGTTTATGCTCTTTTTATGCAAACATATATGCAGCAATTCACCACTCCTGCCAAAACTGCTATCATTTTTACGATGGAGCCTGCAAGTGCTGCGGTTTTTAGTTATTTTTACGCACATGAAATACTAAATACCACTCAGGTTACGGGAGGAGTCATAATGATAGCTGCTATGCTTATAGCTGAGATTGGCTCATACTACAGGAATAGGTCAAAACTTTAGTGAAAAGGAGATTATTTGGTAATAATTTTTGGATTGATTTTTAAATCTTCTATGTCGGTAAACTCTTTGTAGGTATATGCCTCTATGGCATATCTTCCTATCATTGCGGCATTGTCGGAGCAGTATTTTAGCTCGGCAAGTTTCAGCTCAAGTCCATGCTCTTTGCATAAAGCCCATATATTTTCTCTCAGGCTCAAGTTTGCACTTGCCCCACCGACGATACTAAAAAGCCTAATATCCGGCGGTAGCTTTTTTAATATGTTTTTTACTTTGTGAAGCAAATGCCCGATCGCAACTTTTTGAAAAGATGCACAAATATCCTCTTTGTCTTTTTTGGATAACTCTCCCAATGACTCTATGGCAAGTCTTACCTGATTTTTAAGTCCTGAATAACTAAATGCCAATTTATTGGAGTTGTAAAGAGGTATGGTAAAATCAAATCTGTTGCTATCCCCTTTTTTTGCATACTCCTCTACTTTAGGACCTCCGGGATACCCTAGTCCAAGCATTTTAGCAACTTTGTCAAAACTCTCCCCAAAACTGTCATCAAGCGTAGTAGCCAACACTTCATAATGAAAAAAGTCATTAACCTTCAAGACCATTGTATGACCGCCGGAAACCAAAAGAGTTATCATGGGAAAAACAGCATCTTGCTCTATAAACAAAGAGGCTATATGCCCTTTTAAATGATTGACCGCTATTAGAGGAATATGCAATGCAACACTTAAGGCTTTTGCCATTGTTACACCCTCTATCAGTGTTACCGAAAGTCCAGGCTCATTGGTGACAGCAACAGCTTTTACAGAATCCAAATACACTTTACACTCTTCCAAAATCTTTGGAAGTGCTTCGGTATGAAGCCTAGCAGCAAGCTCAGGAACAACTCCGCCATATCTAGAATGTTCTTCATCTTGTGATATTTTTTTATGATATATTAGTTTTTTAGTCTCTATCTCAGTAACAGCTATAGAACTGTCATCACAGCTGCTTTCAATGCTTAATATCATGACTCGTGACTCGTGATTAGTGACTCGTGATTAGTAATTATAATCTTCATCCCAATTTCTCAACCCTCTCTCCAACCAAAGCCCTTACCTCTTTATCCACTTCGAAAATATCTTCAAAACTATTGAGCTCAAGTCCCATAAATTTGTCATACATATCCAAAGTGATTTTCGATATATCAAAAAAGCCTATCTTGCCTTTTAAAAAAGCTTCTACTCCTATCTCATTGGCGGCATTTACGACTACTCCCATTTTTGGATGAGCCAAAATATCATCTTTTATCTGCCATATCGGATATCTGCTTTTATCAATTTTCTCAAATTTTATATCATTTATTTTAAGAAGGTTTATATTCGGCACTATTTTTGAAGAAGGCTCTTTGCCCAAGAGTGCATAAGATATAGGAAGTCTCATGTCAGCCCCCGCAAAATGTGCGGTGGTACTGCCGTCATGAAACTCCAAAAAAGCATGGATGACAGAATTTCGCTCTATAACAGCATCCACACTGTCCGCATCAAAAAGCCATTTTGCTTCAAGCAATTCAAAAAGCTTGTTTGTCATAGTTGCACTGTCGATACTTATCTTTTTTCCCATTTTCCAGTTTGGATGATTGAGTGCATTTTTGGCAGATTGATTTTTTATCTTACTTATCTCTATATCTCTAAATGGTCCTCCACTAGCGGTAATGACTATACGATCAACACTTCTATCATTTAAAAGATACCATATAGCAAAATGTTCACTGTCTATTGGAGTTATTTTAGAGTTATCCACAAAAGCTCCGGCAACTACCAGGCTTTCTTTGTTTGCAAGGGCTAATTTTTTGCCAAGTTTTAAAGCTTCAAGTGTAGGCTTTAGTCCCAAAAAACCTACAAGTGCATTTACTACAAGTTTGCTTTTTGAAAGATTGATAGCTTCTAAAATACCTTTTTCACCATAAAGTACATTGTTGTGCTCCACCAAAGAAGCTGTGTTTTTATCAGAAACGACCACATACTTGGGATGAAACTCTTTTATCTGTTTGTTTAATAGAGCTACATTTTTTCCGGCCACCAAAGTCTCTACCTTAAGACGAAACTCTCTTGCAATATTAAGCGCATTGACTCCGATGGAGCCTGTAGAGCCAAGCAGTACCACTTATGCCAGGCCTCTTAAGAGTATAACCATTACAACTCCGGCAAAAAGATAACCGTCTACTCTGTCAAGCACACCTCCGTGACCCGGCAAAACCGAACCGCTATCCTTGACTCCTGCTTCTCTTTTTAAATAACTCTCAAAAAGATCACCATAAACCGAAGCCAAAGAGCTCAATGCCGAAACAAAAAGTGCAAGCCAAAAGCCCACATAACCAAATCCGTAAACAGTTCCTACTGCTGTAGCTATAACTATACCGCCTATAACACCCTCCACGGTTTTGTTTGGAGAAATAGAAGAAAACTTTTTTTTACCGATACTTTTACCGACAAAATAGGCTCCAGTGTCAGTAAATACAACAACAAAAACAAGCCATATAAGTATTCCCATACCAAAGTCATGATAAAGTGCCAGGATAAACAAAAACGGTGTCATGGGGTACAAGAATGGATAAAGAAGTTTAAAATCAACCTTTTTTTCATAAAGCATTATCGATATGGCTATAATGATACTTAAAAAAGAGAGATCGTCAGGATTTGGATAAAAAAGTGCTACAAGCCAAATGATTAAAGCCATAGAGTATAAAATATTACTCTTTATCTTAAAAAGATTGATACTTTCATGCATGGCAAATATATATGCTACACCCAAAAAGAGCCAAGTAATAAAAAAATTATCTATTATTCCGACAAAAGCAACTGCTACCACCAAAACAAAGGCAGTTAGATATCTATCTTTATCTTTTGAAAATTTTTCTTTTATATTCATTTGTTACCTCATTATTTTAGAGCGATTATATCCAAACTATACTTTAATATCCAAAAGATGATTGTTACTTTTTTTGTTTTTTATATTTTTTTCTATCTTATCTAAAAACTCCGCTTCTTTCTCTTTTTCTCCACTTTGCTCATCTTGCTTTTCTTTTTCATGCTCATTTTGGGGGTCTATTTTATAGCTCTCCTCAGTTGGCCTTACCTCTTCAATCTCTTTTTCTTTTTCATTTAAAACCTCAGCGGCCATTACGTTTTGCAAATCAAGTTTGTTTTGAAAATCTATCTGTTTTGAGGCTGGTATTTGCATATTTTGATTTGCATATATAATACCACTGATAGGAGATATACTCATAATTAATCCTTTAAACTTATACGCTTAACCCCTCTATTTTTTAGCTTTCAACCTTTAATGTTTTATAGTTGACATAGTTTACTTTTGCACCGTTTATCACTTTGACATTTCGCCTTGGTGTATAATCGACCAAATAATCACTTTTTTGAGTCGTGCTAAATTTTACACACAACTTCGCGGCAAACTCAAGCACATTTTCGGGTATCTCTTTTTTACTGCTTTTTATTATAACATGAGTCGAAGGGATATCTTTAAGATGCATCCAAATATCACTCATTTTTGCATTTTTAAGCAGTGCAGCATTGGCTTTTTCATTTTTTCCCAGACTTATTTTGTAACCCTCGTAGTAAAAATTCTCCACTCCGTCATAAACTTTTTCTTTTTTAGCTTTTTTTTGCATTTTTGGAAAATAGAGCCTTAATTCATCCAAACTTTTCACTTCTTTAACAACTCTTTTTAGATTTTGCAAATATTTTATCTTGGAGTCTAAATTCTCCTCCTCTATATGGATATTTGCTGCTTTTTGTTTTGCTTTTTTTGATAAATTATAAAATATATTTGCCGCCATTGCGGGTGTTTTTGCATTTTTTGGCAGTGTGATAACTATTTCGTTGCCCTCATAATCTTGAAGTATAATTTTCTTTTGATAGTTTTTTATTTTTGTTAAGTTTGCCAAAATGAGTTCGGCATCTTTTTGATATTTTTTTGCAGTTTTAAGCAACTCATCCTCTTTTGGCAACTTATTTTTTATATCTTCAAGTTTTTGTATGTTTTTTTGGATGGAAATTAGTTTTTGATTGACGGTGATGTGCAATTTTTTTTGCATTTTTTCTTCATGAATTTTATAAAGATAACTCCTTATATCATCTATCTCCAGGACTTTTTCTTTTAGCTCAATTCCCGGAAGCTCAGGCAGGGGCAGCCCATTTTGAATTTCTCTGAAAGAGACACTTTTGTCTATATGCCTTAAAGCTTCCAAAATAATACTGTTTTTATCACAGATAATGACATTGGTATGCCTTCCGGTAAATTCAAACTGCAAAAAAGTTATCTCGGATTTATAGCTTTTTTTTTGGATAAGTTTAAATCTCAGGATTTTATTGCTTGGCAGCACTTCCACATCATCAACAAGAGAATTAAAACATCTTTTTTTTAAAACTATATCAAAAGGAGCACTGTATATTTTGGAACTTTTATACTCATCCTTTTTAAATATATAAGAGTTTCCTTTTGTCATATCAAAGAAGATGCTCTTTTTTTTGTCAAATATCAGTTTCAAAACCGTATCATCAACCCTATAAATAGAGTCAAGTTTTTTAAAATTTTTTAAATATTCACTTATTTTTACTAATTCATACCTTTTCATACCACTATTGTATCATTATCTTTCTACACAAAAAATAAGAGGATGCATAAAAATAACACTGCTAAAAAATCTGCGCCCACCGATGTGTTAAAAAAATTGAAAAATATTTAAAATATTACTATCATTTTACAAAAAATGTGTTATCATACCTGCTATAAAATTTTTGGCCATTGTCGGCTAAAAAATATGGTGGTATATTATGTCACAAGAATTAATACTTTCAGGAACCATTATCTTTGTCCTGGCGGTTGCGATACCTGTTATCTTTATCGCGACAAAAAACCTGGGACCCAAAAATCCAAACATAAAAAATAAAAATATAGCCTACGAAAGTGGAGTTTCCACTCCGGTTGGAGATATAGGCTCAAGGCATAATGTAAGGTTTTATCTGGTTGCCATTTTATTTATCATTTTTGATGTAGAGATTATATTTTTGTTTCCATGGGCTGTCAATATCAGAGAGTTGGGAGTATTGGGACTGGTTGAAATATTTTTATTTGTATTTCTACTTGTTGCAGGACTTATTTATGTTTATATGAAAAAGGCTTTAAAATGGCAGTAGGTGCTGAAGCTATCTTTGGAGACAGTGTTATTACCACAAAACTTGACAGTGCCGTAAACTGGGCTAGAGAATCCTCGTTGTGGCCTTATATTTTTGGAACCGCATGTTGTGCTATAGAATTTATGAGTGTAGCTTCTTCAAAGTATGACATATCAAGATTTGGAGCGGAGGTCGTGAGATTTGTTCCAAAGCAGGCAGATCTCATGATAGTTGCAGGAACCATCAGCTACAAACAGGCTCCTGTATTAAAAATGATATATGATCAAATTTGCGAACCAAAATGGGTCATAAGCATGGGGGCATGTGCTAGTAGCGGCGGTTTTTATGATAACTATACTACAATGCAGGGCATCGATCAAATAGTGCCGGTCGATGTATATCTTGCAGGATGCCCGCCAAGACCTGAAGCTATACTTGACGGGATTATGCAGATACAAAAGATGAGTCAGGATGAATCCATACTGAAAGACAGGGTGAAAAATTTTAAAGGCTTGCTTGATGCTTAAAAATTTTGAAAAAGAGAATGACAGATACATAGTACCTCCCAAAAAATTAAAAAGTGTTGTAGAGCATTTGAAATATGAGCTAAATTATACTTTTTTTGTAGATTTGAGCGTAATTGACTATTTGAATTATATAGAAAAGAAAAAAAGCAGATTTGCTCTTTTTTATATATTTAGAAGCAGTGATTTCAAAGAGAGCATTATATTGAAAAGCTATCTTGAAGATGATTTGAGTATAGAGAGTATAAGTGATATATTTGACGGTGCAAATTGGGCAGAAAGAGAAGCTTATGATCAGTACGGCATAACCTTTACAGGACACCACAACTTAAAAAGGATACTAAATCATAAAAATTTCATCGGACACCCCCTAAGAAAAGATTATCCCATTACAAAAGGTCAGCTTTGTATCGAAACAGATGATTTGATGGATGAAATGACAAAAAAACTGCGTCTTAGAGGATACAGCGACAGTGAGGATTTGACATTTTTAAACCTGGGGCCTGCTCATCCGGCAAGCCACGGCACCATAAGAACTTTTGTAGCACTTAAAGATGAAAAGATTGTAAGTGCAGTCAGTGAGATAGGATATCTTCACAGAGGTTTTGAAAAATCATGCGAAAACCACAAATACAACCAAATCATCCCGTATACCGACAGACTAAATTACTGCTCGGCCATACTCAACAATATCGCCTTTGCGGATGCGGTAGAAAAGATGTTGGATATCGAGGTACCTGACAGGGCAAAATTCATAAGAGTTATCATAGGTGAACTTTCCCGAATCATCGACCATCTAGTCTGCCTGGCAGCGGCGTTGGTAGATATGGGTGCACTTACAAATTACTGGTATCTTTACAACCCGCGAGAAACGGTATATGATCTGCTTTCAAAACTGACCGGCGCCAGACTTACCAATGCCTATATGAGAGTAGGGGGAGTCAAGTGGGATCTTTATGACGGCTTTGAAGATGATTTGAATATTTGCTTGAAGGATATTTTAAAAGGAGTTGACGACTCACTCAAGCTAATAGCTCACAACAAGATATTTTTAGACAGATCTCAAAATGTCGGTATCATAAACAAAGAGGATGCTCTAAGCTATGGTATTAGTGGCCCAAATCTAAGGGCAAGCGGTGTCGCGTATGACCTAAGAGTCATAAAACCTTACTACTACTATGATACGTTTGATTTTGAGATACCTGTCGGAAGTGTCGGTGATGTGTATGACAGACTTATGGTGAGATTTGAAGAAATTTACCAGAGTATTTCTATCATAAAACAGGCTATGAAAAGATTGCCCGGTGGCGAGATAGCAGTAGATGATAAAAGAGTATTTTTGCCAAAAAAAGAGGCTGTTTATAACACTATCGAAGGAGTTATGAATCAATTTAAACTTATCTTTGAAGGTGTAAAAGTGCCAAAAAAAGAGAGTTACTCTTCTATAGAGGCAACAAACGGGGAGCTTGGATTTTATATAGTAAGTGACGGTAGCGGCATACCGTATAAAGTAAAAGTAAGACCTCCTTGTTTTTACTCTATGAGTGCACTGCCACAAATCATAGAAGACCATTTGGTGGCAGATGCCGTTATAACTCTTAGCAGCTTAAATATAATAGCCGGGGAGCTTGATAGATGAGTCAATTTTGTTTTAGTGAAGAGAATGAAAAAAAATTTAATGAATTAAAAAAGAGGTATCCCGATATAAAAGCAATGATGCTTCCCTCACTTTGGCTTGTGCAAGAACAAGAGGGATGGATAAGTCTTGATGCTATGAAATTTTTAGCCTCCAAACTCGGACTTAGTGAGGCAGATGTTTACTCTGTGGCTACATTTTATACAATGTTCAAGCTCGAACCAAAAGGCAAATATCACATATGCCTATGTAAAACCGCGAGCTGCAAATTAAGAGGCAGCGAAGCAATAAAGCAAAAGATTGAAGAAAAGCTTGGCATTAAGCCCGGAGAAACTACAAAAGATAGGAAATTCTCTTTTGAAGAGGTGGAGTGTTTGGGGGCTTGCGGTAATGCCCCGGCAATGAGTTTAAATGATGAATATTTTGAAAATTTAAATCCCAAAAAGATTGAAGAGATATTGGATGGGTTAGAATAATGTTAGTAAAAATAGTTAGTAAAAATTTTGACATAAAAGATTCACATAAAATTGAAATTGCCGTAAAAAACGGAAGATATAAATCTTTGGATAAAATTTTTGAACTTAAGCCGGAAACTTTAGTAGATGAGGTTGACAAAAGCGGACTAAGAGGAAAGGGAGGAGGTGGAGCACCGGCAGGCGGAAAATGGAAACTTATGCAAGGATATGAAGATAGGCAAAAATATCTTGTAGTAAATGCCGATGAGAGTGAGCCGGGTACTTTTAAAGATAGACAAATCATGGAGTATGACCCCCACTTGTTGATAGAGGGAATGATAGATACTTGTTATGCCATAAAAGCCACAAAAGCATACATCTATATACGAGGAGAGTATGCTTTTTGGCACAAAAGATTAAATGAAGCTATAGACGAAGCATACAAAAAAGGCTTTCTTGGAAAAAATATAAAAGGAAGCGACTTTTCTTTGGATATTACAGTACACAGAGGTGCAGGAGCTTATATATGTGGAGAAAAATCCGCTCTTTTGGAGTCACTTGAAGGAAAAAGGGGACATCCAAGACTTAAACCTCACCAAAAAGAGCCAGAGTGGTATTTCGGTGAGCCGACTTTGGTAAACAATGTTGAAACCATTGCTTCTATTCCTTTTATCATAAATGAGGGTTTTGAGGCTTATAGAAGTTACGGTACTGAAAGAAGTCCGGGCACTATGCTATTTGGAATGAGCGGGCATGTGAACAATCCCGGCATTTATGAAGCACCCTACGGAACTTCAATGATTGAATATATCCAAAAGATAGGCGGTGGCATACCGGAGGGTAAAAAGATAAAAGCTATCATACCCGGCGGTTCATCCTGTACTATTTTAAGGGGTGATGAAATAGATGATGTTACGCTTGATTATGAGTCACTAAAAGAGCATGGCTCAACTCTTGGAACAGGTGGTATGATAGTGATGGATGAGGATGTTTTTATACCTGATATTACAAAAAATCTACTAGAATTTTATCATCATGAATCCTGCGGCCAATGCACACCATGCAGAGAAGGAGTGGGATGGAGCGACAGACTGCTTCAAAAAATTCTATCCGGTAACGGTACAAAAAAAGATATAGATACCATCTTAGATGTTGCAGACTTAATGAATGGAAAAACCGTATGCGTTTTTGCCCCCGCTGTTTCAGCAGTACTTATAAGTCATATCAAAAAATTTCCTGATGAGTTTTATTCTCTTGTTAAATAATATGTAGCGTGCAAATCCTTCAAAAACAGATGGGGTTTGCACGCTTTATTTACTATTTTAAATCAAACCTGTCATTTTCCATAACTTTTACCCATGCTTTTACAAAATCCTGGGCAAATTTCTCTTTATTGTCATCTTGAGCATAAAATTGGCTTTGGGCTTTTAGCTCAGAGTTGGCAGCAAAGATTAAATCTGCTCTACTGGCACTAAAAACTTTTTCACCGTTTTTTCTATCTATACCAATAAATTCATTTTCTGCTGTTTTTTGCCACTCGAACCGCATATCAAGTAAATTTATGAAAAAGTCATTGCTCAGTATGCCTTTATTTTTGGTTAAAACACCAAGCTTGCTATTGTTGTAAGTAACACCAAGGACTCTCAATCCTCCAACCAGTACGCTCATTTCAGGAACACTCAAATTTAGCTGTTGAGCCCTGTCAATTAGTGCCTCTTCAGCATCTATTTTGCACTCTTTATTTAAATAATTTCTAAAACCGTCTGCAACAGGCTCCAAGAAGTTAAAACTATGTACATCAGTCTGCTCCTGGGAAGCATCGACATAACCGGGAGTAAACGGTACTTTGATCTCTATGCCGCTTTTTTTGGATGCCTCTTCTATGGCAGTTGCGGCACTTAAAACAATCAAATCTGCCAAAGAAACTTTTCTGCTACTCTGGGCATTGAAACTGTTTTTAATGTTCTCTAATGCTTTTAAGGTTGCTTCTAGTTGCTCCGGTTCA
Source organism: Campylobacterales bacterium (assembly GCA_027023175.1). Lineage (GTDB taxonomy): Bacteria > Campylobacterota > Campylobacteria > Campylobacterales > JALSKU01 > JALSKU01. The sequence goes on along the minus strand of JALVWW010000086.1, from coordinate 1,434 downwards.
TTTGCTTCCCATTTTCTTTGCGGATTCAATCTTATACGAGCACCATTTACACCGCCTCTTTTATCTGAACTCCTAAATATACTTGCAGCGCTCCATGCCAGATATATAAAATCTCTTGGTTCAATACCACTCTTTAAAATCTGTTTTTTTAAACTTTTTATATCTTGTTCATCAACCAACTCATGACCAACCTTTGGCAAAGGGTCTTGCCATACATAATCCTCTTTTGGAATTTCAGGACCCATGTAGTTTGGCTTTGGTCCCAAATCTCTGTGTGTAAGTTTAAACCATGCTTTAGCAAATGCCGCTTGAAACTCTCGTGGGTCTTCCAAAAAACGTTTGCTGATTTTGGCAAATTCAGGATCCATTTTCAATGCCAAATCAGTCGTAAGCATTATTGGCTTGTGCATTACTTCTTCTTTGTGTGCATCTACGACCATATCACTTTCATCCGGATTGATTGCCTCCCACTGCCAAGCTCCTGCAGGACTTTTGACAAGATTCCATTCATACTTGAATAAAATCTCCAAGAAACTGCTATCCCAAAGAGTCGGATTTGGTGTCCATGCACCTTCTAAACCACTGGTTATTGTATCAACTCCTTTTCCGCTTTTATAACTGTTTTTCCAGCCAAACCCTTTTTGCTCAATGGGAGCACCCTCCGGCTCGGGTCCCAAATACTTACTCGGGTCTGCGGCTCCATGGTTTTTCCCGAATGTATGTCCTCCGGCAATGAGAGCTACTGTCTCTTCATCATTCATTCCCATTCTTCCAAAGCTCTCTTTTATATCTTTGGCTGCTGCCAAAACATTTGGTTCTCCGTTCGGCCCCTCAGGATTGACATAAATCAACCCCATCTGTACGGCCGCAAGCGGGTTTTGAAGCTTTTTATTTTTGTGCCTCTCATCACCAAGCCACTCACTCTCTTCTCCCCAGTAAATATCTATCTCGCTCTCCCATACATCTTCTCTTCCTGCGGCAAATCCCAATGTTTTAAATCCCATATCTTCCAATGCCACATTGGCTGCAAGTATCATCAAATCTGCCCAGGATATTTTATTGCCGTATTTTTTCTTGATTGGCCAAAGCAACTCTCTTGCTTTATCCAGATTTGCATTGTCTGGCCAACTGTTAAGCGGAGCAAAACGCTGACCGCCTCCGTTCGCACCTCCTCGACCATCCATTATCCTGTATGTTCCTGCGCTGTGCCAAGCCATACGTATAAACAAAGGTCCATAGTGACCATAATCTGCCGGCCACCAATCTTGGGACTCTTTCAATATTATCCTCAAATCTTCCTTAAGCCTCTTGTAATCAAGAGTTTTAAAAGCTTTTTTATAACTGTAGCCTTTATCGTTTGGGTCAATTTTTTCACTATTTTGTTCTAGTATCTTTAAATTTAATTTGTTTGGCCACCATTTTCCAAGCATATCA
>JALVWW010000085.1 GCA_027023175.1 Campylobacterales bacterium | reverse complement strand
AATGTAGGTCGCTGCCGGTTTGAGTTAATTCTTGTGACTCGTGAATAGTAAATATTTAAACAGTCAATTTCTTTAAAAACTTTCTATATTTTTTAATATTAATCCTAAAACCTACATTCTAAAATCTAAATATTGGTTTCCCAAATAACCGAAATCCCATACTCTTTATCGAGACAAATGTATTTATAATACTCTTTTTTTGTTTTAAAACTATACAGTTTTATCTTTACATCTTTACCTTGAAGAAGAGATTTGACCTCTTTAGGAGTTATTGACCTTTTGCCCCATTTTTGAAGAGAATTACCCCATATACGAAATGAACAGGTTGCATTTTTAGATAGTTCAAACATTTCACCATCTTCACTGTACCATGAAGCGTTAGAGCATGTATAAACATTGGTTTGCTTACCGCTTACCAATATCTTAGAGTATATTATCTCTCCATCACTGCAAAATGGGCATTTGCCTATAGATTTATTCATATAATATTATAGCATATTTTAATTTATTGACATCAAGACCATTATCTGATATAATTATCAGATAATATAAAAGGATAGCATTATGAAAAGTATAGGTATAGCTGAATTAAACAAAAATCCTAAAATTCTGGACTCAGTAGATGGCGTAGCAATGATAGTCAATAAGAAAAATAAACATTTAAAAGGGTATTATATACCCATAATTTATAAAAGTGAGATAGAAAAGGTTTTAAAAGATATAGAATATAAAAAATTTTTACAAAGAAATAGATCCTTGCTCAAGCAAGATAATGAAGATGAAACCATTTTGGATGGTATAGATGAAATATATTGAAAAAGGTGAAATATATCTAGCCAATCTTGGGGATATCAAAAAAGAGGATATAGGTAAAATCAGACCTGTATTGATTTTTCAAAACAATTTGTTAAATAGAATGCTTAGCGATACTACTTATAATGATCTCATTGTCATACCATTAAGCTCTAAAATAGTAAAAAGTGACTTCAGTTATATCATTAAAAAAAGAGATAAATTAGAAAAAGACAGTACTATTTTATGCAATGCTATAAAAATGATAAATGCAAATAGAGTAAAAATAGATAAAGGGTATCTAACCAAACTAAATCATAATGAAATAAAAAAGATTGAAGATATTTTGTACAAATTATTTGACTGTGGGGTAACTTAAAGCAATAACAGTAAAGTTGCAAAGCAGGTAATAATTTGGTATTTGCTTTTTACTATACTATGACCTCTTGCTACTATTACTATCACCTGACCCCTGAATTCTGAATTACACCTTGCTATCACCCGACCCTCAAATGAAAAGATTTAGTTGAGAAAAACAGCAAGAATCAAAATTCTTACTGTTTTTAGATAAGTATTACTACTTTTTATTTATTTTTTGTAGGTATGTGTACACTGCTTCAGCCTGGTTGGAAGTCAGCATATCAGCATATTGTTTCATGATAAGTGTTCTATTTTGTATGTCGGGGCTGTCTGAATCATCTTGTGAGTAGGCTTTCAGAGAATCCATAAAGTCATCATGAGACAGTTTTGCTATCTGGCTTGATCTTCCATATGCTTTGACTAATCCTTTTGAGCCATGACAACTAACACAACTATTGGTATAAATTCTTTCACCCTCTTTGAGCATTCTTGCATTTTGTGCTTCAGTCTCTTTTTTCTTTTTTTCAAAAAAGAAGTTTGAAATTTGCTCTTTTATACTTGTGTCTTTTGGCTTAACACCTTCAACTACTTTAATGTCGCCGGAAGTTTTATACTTTTCTATAAGTGCTTTTAATTCATCACCAAATTTACCTTTGCCCGTTATTGTTACTGTGTAGTCACCTGCATAAGCCATCAGTATAAGCGATAAAGAGAGTGCTATCTTTTTCATAAATTGTAACCTTTTGATTTTTTAAAATTATATCTATTTTTGTCTTAAAGATAAGTTATTGTAATGTTAATGAGATTTTAAAATGAAAGAAGATACGCAGGGTCTAAACCCTGCGTATTTATAGAAAGTTTGATTAGAAGCTATATTTTACTTCTACTCTAAATTCGTTATTATCTCCACCAGCAACATCATCACCAACTTTATCCATATCTAAAGCTGAGTAGTATGCAGATACACCGAATTTCTTGTTGAATTTGTATCCAACTTGACCATATATCTCGTTTGCTCCATCAAGTGTACTACCATCAACTGAGCTAGCACCAACATAACCGGCGCCAAAGCTGTATTGACCATAGCTTGCGCCTGCTTTGAAGAAATACAAGTCTGTATCTCTAGCATTTGTAGTTTTGTAATAGATTTGTTTACCGGCTTTGATAAGACCACCATCAGCATCAAGTGTACTTATACCATTGTCTTTGTCAGTTGTAGTATAACCGGCGCCAACTTTAAAATTATCCATCTTGTAGCAAGCTTGGATACCATAGAATGAACCAGTATCGCTATTTACAACACCAAGTCCTTTTAGATATTGATATGTATCATCAGTAAGTTTTGTCCAAGAACCTTGAGCTTTCAATGAAAGACCGGCTACTGAACCACTCAATTGTAAAAATTCAGCATTTTTAACAATATGAGTTACTTTAAATAACCATAACTGCGCATTTACACCACTAAATGATCCTATTGCAGCAGCAGCATATATATTTTCATCACCAATATCAGCACCACCAACTGCACCATCAATTGTTTGGTTAGACTTAACAAAACCAGCTGCAGCTAATGTTACATTGCTTGTTGGAGAATACATAGCAACCAAACCGTCACCATATGAACCAGTTATGCCACCCTCAGTATAAGGAGTTTTGATCAATTGTCTACCAAGTTTTACATTCCATCCGTTTGCAGCATAGTTAAACCACATTCTAGATAGATTAAAACTGCTATCAGAATATGAGCCATCACTTCCTCTTCCCTCAGTTGCATAATCATTTTCCTGTGCAAACATACCAACAGCTGCAGTAATATTCTCAGCTACAGGAATTTTAAATAGAATTGGAACAGTAAATCTATGTCTGTCAGTACTACTTCCTGGTACATTGTTGTCTTCGTTATAGTATCTATATCTTACATAACCACTAACATCTACACCCTTTATCGCACTCTCAAGTGATGTAGCATTTGCTACTGAAAATGCACCTACTGCTACTAGAGCAGCCAAACTTAGCTTAGCTAATTTCATATATATCTCCTTGTAAAATTGTTTTCCTGAGTATTATACAAAAAAGATTTGTAATTTACAATTAAATTTAGCTTAAAATTACAAAAAAGTGAGAAAAATTTGGGAAAAAGAGAGAAATAGTGTGTAGTGGGTAGAATTTGTTCCTACCACCTTATCACATTTACTCCTATCCCTTTTTTACTCCTGTTACAAAGTTAAATCTGAAGATTATTAGATAAAAGTACTATATTTTTAATTTTTTTAATTCTATCAATTCTATCACATCAAATCTATCTTTTTTTCTATTTGATGCCTTTTTGTTTTTTATAATGTCATCAATATCAAGTGTATAGGTCTTTAAGTTATCAAATGATACAGTTTGTTTATTTTGCCAAGCTTCTTTAAATGTTAAACCGTCTATATCGGTAAGTATATCTATCCTGTTGGGTTCTATGCCTATTTGAATGACACTATTTGGTGATAAAAAATCATCTTCATCTATATCAAATGGTATACCGAATTCTTCCAATGCTTTTTTAATGTTTGTAGCATTTTCTTTTGACTTATCAACCCAAATATCTATATCATATGTACTTCTTGAATATCCGACTTTAGACATAGCGTATGCTCCGGCTATAAGATACTTTACACTGTGTTTATTGAAAAGTATGAGAATATCTTTATAATCTTGAGTTAAATACATTTGTTTTGCCCAATTCTTGTCACTTTATAAAAAGATTTATCAACTTGCTTTGGAGGTTTTGAGCCGGTTTTTCTATGCCACTCCTCTTTGGAGAGTTTTGAAAGTAGTTCCCACGATGCTTTATCATCTAAATGAAGATGAAAGCTATGGTGAGAGTTTGAGTATAAGTCCAGTTTTTTATAAGTTATACTTTTTGCTCTTTGTTTTGCTCTTTCTTTTAAGATAAACTCCATATTTTAAAATACCTCTTTAAAATCTATACTTACTTTGCAATCATCAAAGACAAAATCATAACTTTTATCATTGGTTAATTTGCTTTTTAATTCATATTTGCCTTCTACAAGTTCAAAAATATCTACCACTTCACTGTTTGGCTCTACTAAGATGTAGTGCTGTACTCCTGTTTTTTCATAAAGTTTGAATTTTTCATTTATATCTTTTTTAGCAGTTGATTTGGATAGAACTTCTACTATGAACGGTGGGGTTTTTGAAAAATATTGCTCCTTTGTATCCTCATAAAATATGGCAATGTCAGGTTGAACAACATTTAAATCATCTATTTTCCAATCTATCGGGGAGATATGTGCCTCGCAATTTTTATACTCTATGCTTTGAGATATTTGTAAAAATATCCTACCTGTTATTCTTTGATGTTTGGGATAGGACGCCGGAGACATATCATAAGCTTCTCCGTCAATTAGCTCCCATCTTCCTTCCCATTTTTTATAATCATCCCAAGTAAAAAAGTTTTTATCAGCTGCTTCCATAGTAGCTCCTTGGTTCGTAAATCGTGATTAGTATATTATAGCATAAAATTATGATAGTAGGTAGGTTTTAGGATTTAGGATTTAGGCTTGAGAAAGGTATTGGTACTTTGCCCCTATATTCTCAATCCTATATCCTTAATCCTGAATTATCCAAACATCATATTTGGTAGCCACAAGGATATGATAGGCACATAAGTAACCAGCAACAATCCCGCAAGCAATGTTAGTGTCCAAGGGAGTGTATAGACTATAACATCTTTGATGTTAAATCCGGTAATACCGCTTGTAACAAAAAGATTTAGTCCAACTGGTGGTGAAACCATGCCTATTTCCATGTTTACCGTGATAATGATACCCAAATGTATAGGGTCAACTCCAAGGGCTGTTGCAACAGGAAGCAGTAATGGAACGAGTATCATGATGATGGCACTTGGCTCCATAAAACTTCCTGCTATAATAAGCAGTATATTTATAAGAAATAAAAATGCAATTTTGCCGACATGAGCATTTACCAAAGCTTGAGTGATATGCTGAGGCACATTTTCCAAAGTCAAAAAGTGTGCAAACAGCATAGCATTTGCTATGACAAACATGATCATTGCAGCAGTCTTGGCTGATTCGAGTATAACAGGATAAAAGTCTTTTAGTTTAACATCTTTGTAAATTATCCAGGATACAAAAAATGCCCAGACAGCTGCAACAGCAGCGGCTTCAGTTGGAGTAAATATACCTCCATAAATTCCTCCTATAACTATAACTATGGTCATAAGTGCCCATGAGGCATCTTTTAGTTTTGCCATCCTCTCTTCAAAAGGGGCAGGTTCAGTTTTTTTAAATCCGAGTCTTCTTGCACCAATATATGTTACACCGATAAGCATACCGCCAAGCAAAAACCCCGGAATTACACCGGCCATAAAAAGCTTTCCTATGGATTGCTCTGCTGTAACGCCATAAACGATCATTACTATAGAAGGGGGTATCAATATACCGAGACTTCCTGAAGTAGCAACTGTTCCGACTGCATATCTTTTTGGATAGCCGGCCTCTTGAATAGCGCCAAACATAATGGAGCCTATAGCAACAACAGTTGCAGGAGAGCTGCCGCTAACAGCAGCAAAAATAATACTTGCAAATATGGCACTTATAGGCAAACCTCCAGGCAAGTGTCCTACCGCACTTTTTGCAAAATCAATTATTCGCCTTGATGCACTACCCTTGCTTAGCAGATTACCTGCCAGGATAAACATAGGTATTGCCATCAAAGAGTAAGAGTCTATTTTCTCAAAAAGCATGGAAGATATCTCAACAGGTGAGATGGGAGTATACAACATAAGTGTTATAAAAGTACTCGCTCCCAAAGCAATGGCTATAGGAGTACCTATGATCATAAGAGTGAAAAATAAGCCAAACAGTACATATACACTCATACTACACCCCCTTTTCCATATCTTCTAGCTTTTTGAGAAGTTTTGATTGACAAGTCATAAGTTTCTTTTCTATATTTTTCAATTTTTCAATTTTCTCTTTTTCTTCTAGTGAACTAACTTCATCTTCGATGATTTTCTCCATCTCTTTTTCAAGCTTTTCAAGTTTTCTTTCTATCGTCTCTATCTTTTCAAGTCTTTCATGAACTTCAAGAGTTTTTTCAACTTTTTCAATCTTTTCCTCATCTTCGCTCTCTTGCATCTTTGAGAGTATCATTTCAGCTTCACTCTCTCGTCTTGCAAGTTCAGCCGGAGTTTTGATAATCTCTACAAGTTTTTCAAAAACCCTAAGTGCTGCGGAGGCAAAAGCTAAAGGTATGACTGAGTAAGGTATCCACATGGGGACTGCCCAGTCATCACTCATGCCAAGCCATGATATTTGAGGCACAACAAGATCAACAGAAACTTCCTCGAGGTCAATCTCAAGAAGTAAAAATTTATATCCATAGTATGCAACTGCTGCAAGATATATGATGACAATAATATGGGAAAGTATCATCAAAGCTTTCATCAATGGCGCAGGAAGCTTTTCCATGAAAATGGTTACCGATATGTGAGAATCTTTTTTGAAGCAGTATGCTGCTCCAAAAAAAGCACTCCAAATGAAGAAGTAGTTTGTAAGTTCACTAGCCCATGTGATCGAACCGTTAAATCCATACCTGGCAACAACATTTATAAAAGCCAAAACAACCCCGGCAGCTATGCCGAAGGTTGCAATGGACTTGTTGATAGAGCCTAGGATCTTATCTATGAGCCCAAACATGACTATACTTATTTAGCAAGTTTTAGTGCTGCTTGGATAAGGTCTTTTCCTATCTTTTTAGGGCTGTAAAATTCAGGATATATCTTGCTTTCAGCTTTTTCCCATGCTGCTCTTTGCTCAGGAGTTAGGTTGTATATTTTTAATTTTCCTGTTTTGTCAGCATACTCTTTTATTTTGGCAAATTGAGAGTTGTTAAGTTCTATGGCGTACTGTCTCTCTTTTGCTGTAGCTTCTTTCATGGCTTGTTTTACATCTTTTTTCAAATCAGCCGGCAAAGAGTTCCAAAACTTTTTACTCATAACAACAAGATATCCAAGATATCCGTGGTTGCTCATAGTCATATATTTTTGAACTTCATAGAATTTTTTAGTATATATGTTAGATATAGTATTTTCCTGACCATCTATAACACCTTGTTGGAGAGCCGAATAAACTTCACTAAAAGGCATCATTTGAGGATTTGCACCAACTGCTTTAAACTGAGCTTCAAGTACTTTTGAACTCATAATTCTAAACTTTTGACCTGCTGCATCTTTTGGCCAAAGGATTGGTCTTTTTGATGATGTCAACTCTTTGAAACCATTATCCCAAAAATCAAGTGCCACATAACCTTTTTTGGTTACCATATTTTTAAGTTTTGCACCTACTTCACTGTCTTGAACTTTATGAACATGGTCCATATCTTTGAACAGAAATGGAAGGTCAAAAAGTGCAAGTTGAGGAACAAATCTTCCAAATTTTGAAAAACTTGGACATGCCATTTGGACTGAATTTAATTTTAACGCTTTTAAAACAGCTTTATCTTTATACAGCTGAGAGTTTGGATAAACCTGAACATCTATCTTTCCGCCACTTAACTCTTCAAGTCTTTTGGCAAAAAAGTCAGCTGCTTTACCTTTTGGTGTGTTGGGGCTGACAACATGTGAAAACTTCAAAACATATTGTGCTGAAAATGCGCTAGACGCCAATAGTGAGGCTATCATTATAGCTTTAACTGTTCTTCTCATAATAACTCCTTGTAAAATTTTGTATCAATTGTAATATTATTGTATGTAAATTGTATGTAAATTGCATAAAAATTGTAATTTTTTTAATAAGAAGTTTTAATTTTGAAACAAAATAGAAGTTTTAACTTTTATATTACATTGTTTTTTCAAGCCACCATTTATAAAAGATGGCTTGAACTTAAATAGTTACAATCTGTATCCTGTGGCATGTATATTTTTAACCAAGCCTTCGGGAAGTTTTTTTCTGAGATTTTTAGCAAGAAGTCTTAAAGCATTTTGACTCATTGCATTATCATATCCCCACACATAAGTCTCTATCTCTTTATATGTGACAGTTCTATCTTTTTCGGACAATAGCTTAAGCAGTCTATCTTCTTTTTTTGTAAGCTTGTATTCGTTTCCTTCAGGGTCTATGGTGATATGCTTGTCTTCATCATATCTCCATCCATCTTCTAATTCGTGGATTTTTCTTTTTTCTTTGTTTTTTAAGAAAAGCTCCAGTGCCTTGTTTAGTTTTGTTTCAGTAAGCGGTTTTACGATGTATCTTATAAGTGAAAGTTCAACCGCACTTAGCATATAGTCAACATCAGTATAAGCTGATATGATGATGATTTGAGTTGAAGAGCTTATCTTTCTTATCTCTTTTGCCAGCTCTATCCCGTCAAGTCCAGGCATTTTGATATCTGTAATAACAAGGTCGGGCATATGCTTTAGATATAACTCATATGCATCATCACCGTTGTCTGCAACATAAACTTTTTTAAACATCATTTTAAGCAGTTCAGATATGTTTTCTCTAGTACCCGGTTCATCTTCGGCATATAAAACGGTATAATTTTTTAAATGTTCCAACTCTTCTTTCACCTGCAAATCTCCTTTCCAAGAAGCAAAGCTCCTTGTAAATTCCTCTCACTAAAGCTTTGCCTTTGGCAAGAGAAACCCTTATGATTTTTATTGTTATTTGTATTTTTGAAACATAAGTATTTCATATCCCAATCCTTTTTTATCAAATACATAAAATGTTATAGCAATGTATGATATAATAATTTTCCAATAAAATCAATAAAATTATCCTATAAAAGGAAAAAAATGAAAATTATCAAAGAAAACAACATAGCAAAAGTCATTATTATATCTATTACCATCATACTTTTTGCTTTGATGATATTTACTATCTATTTTTCAACAGATAGGCAGTACGAGGAGTTTGAACAAGAGTTAAACAATTTGAAAAAAGAGAGAATTGACAATCAAAAAATGTTTTTAAAAAGAGAAGTTGACTCTGTTGTTCATTTTATCGATTTTATCGATAAAAATGAAAATATTGACAATATAACTGCTATGCAAATTATAAAAGATTATATTGACTCAGTCAGATTCGGAGAAAACAAACTAAATTATATATTTGTTTATAAAATTATTGATTTTAAAGGTGGTAATAAGTTTGCAAAAATGTTTATCAATCCAAACAGACCTGATTTGGTAGGTAAATATATATCGTCAAGATATAAAGATGCCGACGGTAAAATGTTTAGAGAGCAGTTTTTGAAAGATATAAAAAAACAGGGTGAATCTTTTGTGATGTACAGGTATAAAAAACCGGGGACTGATAAAAAGATACTGAAACTATCATATTTTAAGTTATACAAAAAATACAACTGGGTTATAGCAGCAGGGGTTTATCTAGATGACATAGAGCGCTCCATCGAAAAAAAGAGAGAAATACTTTTGAAAAGCCTTAAAAAAGAGATAGTTATGACAGTGATAGTTTATCTTATATTTTATGTCATTGCCTTTTTGTTTGCTATGTTTTTAGGTAACAGGATAGATAGATTTTTTCAAAACTATAGAGATGAAGTAAGCCAAAAAACACTCGAGCTTGAAAATCTAAACAAAAACCTCGAAGAGAGAGTTAAAGAAGAGATAGAGAAAAACAGAGAGCAAGAGCAATTTCTCATACAAAAGTCAAAGTTTATAGCTCTTGGGGAGATGATAAGCAATATAGCCCATCAATGGAGGCAGCCGTTAAACGAGCTCTCTTCGGTGATGATGAATATAAAGATGAGATACAGAAAAGGTTTGATGACAAGTGAATATATGCAAAAAAAAGGTGAAGATATAGACAGACTTCTTGAATTTATGTCACAGACTATCGATGACTTTAGAAACTTTTTTATACCTGATAAAAAGAAAAAACTCTTCAGTGTCAAGATAGCTTGCCAAAGAGTGCTTTCCATCATGGAATCTTCACTGAAAGATAAAAATATAGAAGTACTTATCAAAATAGACAAAGATGTAAAAATATACGGGTATCGCAGTGAATTTGAGCAAGTTATATTAAATATACTTTCAAATGCAAAGTATGCCCTGGTAAAAAATGAAGTAAAAAATCCGCAAGTTATTATATCGCTTGATATAGATGAGAATGATATGATAAAACTTTATATAAAAGATAATGCGGGAGGAATCAAGACTGAACCTATAGAGAAGATATTTGAGCCCTATTTTACCACAAAAGATACATCATCCGGTACAGGCATAGGACTTTATATGTCGAAACTAATCATAGAGAAAAATATGGGTGGAATTTTAAGAGCGTATAATGATGAAAACGGCGCTGTTTTTTACATAGAAATAAAAAAGGGTGACTAAAGCCACCCGATTCTATGAAAACAACACACAAGAGAGCTGATAGATGTAAAGATATTTTCTTTTTCTAAGCTAATGAGTAATTGTATCCGTTAAAAGTTAACAAAAAGTAAATCAAAAAGTAACTTCTTCTACTTCAGGAGTACTCAAAATCTGCTCTCTTTTCCTTGTTTTAGGGCTTTTTCTTACTTTTTTAACAATTTGTCTTTTTTGTTTACTTTTTTTTATAATTTTTCTTTTTTTCTTAATAAGGTAATTTTTTGCCGATTTGTATATATACAAAGAGGTTATATTGCCGTCTTGAATAACAGCATAAACAAAATCATTTACTTTGGCAAGTTTTTTTACGCCATAAACTTTTGCATATCTTAGTTTGTGATTGGTAAAATCAAGACCCTTTATGTAATATACCCAACTGTTTTTCTTTTTTGAATAGTACACCTTTTCTATGATACCTTTTATATAGCCGCTTCCTGAATAGTTTATTTCATTTACGGTTTTTGCAGCGTAGGATACCGGGGGATTATTATTTGTATTTTTCTGTTTTGCACGTAGTGTCATCGGTTTGTAAAATCCGGTGGCAGAAGGTTTATTTTTGGGTTGTGTCCGGAAGGAGCTGTTTTGCTCACGGTAAGAATTTGATAAAGGAATGGTAGTTGATGTTGTCGAGCAACCGATAAACAAAAGAAGAACCAATGATAAAAAAAGAGTTTTTTTGTACAAAATATTCTCCATATTTGGTGGAAGTGAGGGGAATTGAACCCCTGTCCAAAAGCAGACTTACAATGGGTCTTGTTACATGCTTGAATGCAAATGAAAAAGTTTCAAGCTTTCTGCTCATTTGCCAAACAGAAGCTCTTAGTCCAAAGTGTCGGATAAAAGCCGGACAACTTTTATCCCAAGCTGTCATAAGTGTTAAGCCAGATAGCCTCGCGACAGCGACAAAGCTAAATGACTGACCGAGCCGTTAGGCTACTACGCTACAGCGAGCGCAGGTCTGTAATTTGTATTGTTTGCGTTTATTTTTAACGGAACAGTTTTACGGCTTGTTCAAGCCGGCATGAACCCAAAGCTCGTCTGCTCCTGTCGAAGCCAAGTCACTCCCTTAATTGATCTCGTTTTTTATGCAAGATGCAAGTTGAGATATACTATCAATTTTTTGTTTGTTTGTCAAGCTTTCGTCCAAAAGCAGCTTTACAAAGGCACTTCCTACTATAACTCCGTCAACATTTTTTGACTTCTCTTTTGCTGTTTTTTCATTGACTCCAAAACCCAAAAATATATCCGTTTTGCTGACCGCTCTAATATTTTCTATAACTTTACTCAAGTCCTCATCTTTACCACTGCCCGTAATACCTGCATAAGCAACAAGATATATAAAAGTTTTGGCATCTTGAACAATGCTGTTTATCCTTTCAAAACTGTCAGTAGGTGCTACAAAATCTATCAGTGAAACAGCATAATCATCAAAATCTTTTTTGTAACTTTTTGCCTCTTCATGCGGCAGGTCGGGTATAATAAAACCTTTTACGCCATACTCTTTTGCTTTTTGAAGATGGAAATCAACCCCATTTTTGTAAAAAGGGTTAAAATACCCCATCCAAAGAGTATCTATTTCCTTGGCAACTTTTTTTGAAACTTCAAACAGGTCGCTCATCTTGAAGCCGTTTTGCAGTGCTTTTAGATTTGCTTCTTCTATGACGGGTCCATCGGCTACCGGGTCTGAAAAAGGAACTCCAAGTTCAACAAAATCAACCCCACTCTCTTTCATGGAGAGTATCAAGTCTTCTGTAAAATTAACATCAGGGTATGCACAAGTGATATAAGCTACTAATTTTTTCATAGTTTTTTCTCTTAATTTTCTTTTTTTTCTAAATCTGTAGGTATTTTTATGATATTTGGGTCAAGTTCACTAAACTCTTCTGTATCATTTTCAAGATCATCTTTGTATCTTTCAAACTGATCTTTTACCGCAAGCAACCAGTCTATAAAATCATCATTCGCAGGACCTTCAAGTTCCCTTGCCTCTTCTAAGACCTCTTCAAGAAGAGTTGCAAGCTTCAGTATGGGCTCGACCTTTAAAAAACCGGCGGCTGATTTAATATTATGAGCTATTCTAAAAAGCTCTTCAATGTTTTCTTTGTACTGCTCTTTTTTTCCGGAATATATTATGAGATTTTCCATTTGATAAGTCATGACACTGTAGTGTAAAATAAAATCATCTACAATATCATAATCGTAATTGTCAAACAAATTTTCCTTGACACCCACAATATATCCTTTTTGCTTGTTTGATTGATATTATATCATTTTTTAGATAAAATCAATAATTCATAAACTTAGAAAGGTGCTTTTGTGAAAAAGGTAAATATAAATAACATAAAAGCTTTCAAGTCAAAAGAAAAGATAAGTATGATTACCGCTTATGATGCCTTGATGGCAAAGCTGTTTGATGATGTAGTAGATATTATTTTAGTCGGAGACAGTTTAAGTATGAGCTTTGGCGGAGATGATGACACTCTCGGGATATCTTTAGAAGAGATGATATATCACACTAAAGCAGTCTGTAAAGGCGTAAAAAATGCTTTGGTAGTTTGCGATATGCCTTTTGGTTCATATATAGATAAAAAGAGTGCTTTGAAAAATGCTGCTAAAATTTACAAACAAACGAAAGCGGATGCCGTAAAACTTGAAGGCGGTATCGAAAAAGTGGATATCATTAAAGAGTTGTGCAAAAATTCTATAGCTGTTATGGGTCATATCGGCTTAAAGCCCCAGTTTGTCAGAGCCGAGGGCGGATATAAAATAAAAGGCAAAAATGAAGAAGAGATAGAAAAACTCCTTAAAGATGCAAAAGCTTTGGAAGAGGCCGGTGTTTTTTGTATCGTTTTGGAAGGTGTAAAAGCTGAAGCTGCAAAAGAGATAACCAAGAGCATTGCAGTGCCTACCATAGGCATAGGTTCAGGAAAAGATACCGATGGACAGGTACTTGTATGGAGTGATATGCTGGGATTTTTTGATGAATTTAAGCCAAAATTTGTAAAAAGGTATCTTAATGGAGCAGAGCTTGTAAGAAAGAGTGTAAAAGAGTATGTAAAAGATGTAAAAAATGGTAATTTTCCGAGTGAAGAATACTGGTATTAATTAAAAATGAAAAATGAAAAATTAAAAATGGAGATGAAGTTTCCAATGGAAACTTCAAGAGCGGGATAACTTATGGAAAGAGTTGTTGAGATAGAAAAGTTTGAGGGTGAAAATCAATATGAAGTGACTCTTAGACCTTCTAGTTGGGAAGAGTATATAGGACAGGAGAGGATAAAGAAAAACTTAAAAGTTTTTATAGAAGCAGCAAAAAAAAGAGAAGAAGCGCTTGATCATACTCTTTTTTTTGGACCTCCCGGGCTTGGAAAAACAACTCTTGCTTACATCATTTCCAATAAAATGGAAGCAAATATCAAAGTAACAACAGCACCCATGATAGAAAAAGCAGGGGATTTGGCTGCAATTTTGACCAACCTGGAAGAACAGGATATACTTTTTATCGATGAGATACACAGACTCTCGCCCGCAGTCGAAGAGATACTCTACTCCGCAATGGAGGATTTTAGGCTTGATATTATCATAGGAAGTGGACCTGCTGCCCAAACTATAAAGATAGATATTCCAAAATTTACACTCATAGGGGCTACCACAAGAGCCGGCATGATAAGCTCTCCTCTTAGAGATAGATTTGGGATGCATTTTAGGCTACAGTTTTACAGTGACACCGAGCTTGCTTCCATCATAAAACTTGCTGCTAAAAAATTGAGTATAAAATGTAAAGAAGATGCGGCTTT
>JALVWW010000084.1 GCA_027023175.1 Campylobacterales bacterium | reverse complement strand
TTAGTAATTCTAAAAATAGTGTAAATGTTTCGCTTGATTATAGAGGAAGAATGAATATAGAGGATAAATTAAATAGTTCAACTGCAATGGAGTTTTCTATATATGATAGCAGTAATGATGATTTTAGCACAACAACCGGAAATACTCTCTCTTTTATGTCAAATAATTCTATAGCCATAGAGGAACCAAGTGTTGATATGTTTAAAGATATGGATAAAATGATAGAAGCTGTGAGAGAGGGAAAAATTTCTATGGATGCCTCCTATGGAGATGAAAGAAATCTTGGAATTGAAAATGCCATAAGAAGAATAGAACATACAAGAGATCATGTCTCAAAAAAACATACAGAAATAGGTTCTTTGTCAAATGCTCTTGATGGAGCTTATCAAAGAAGTGATATGCTTCAAATTCAAGTTACAACACTACAGTCTGATATTGCAGATGTTGACATAGGTGAAACAATTGCCAAATATAACCAAGTAAGTGTTAGTTTTCAAGCTCTTTTGTCAACTGTGTCAAAAGTAAACTCAATCTCTTTATTAAATTATTTATGATATAATTATTTATAACTATAAATAAAGGATATAAAATATTAAAAGAGATTTTGTTTATACTTTTTTTGGGTATTGCAGTTTTTTGTGGTCTTTCGACTATCTTTCTCGATGCTTCTGTAGTTGGAAAAATCGGACATATTTTTGGAGTATATAACAGAGAGTATTTTGGATATATCTCTTTTGTGTACCCTTTTTTGCTTATAGTGCCGGCTTTTTTTCTCTATAAATACCCAAAACTTGATAACAGAAAAGCTGAAATCATTCTTTCGGTAATACTTCTGTTTTTTGTATTTGTTATGTTTCAAAGTGCTGTAATAGATGGTAAATACAGTGGATATACCGGAGATGCCATCGACAGTGTTATATCCAAATTTATAGGTACAGGCGGTCTTTGGATATTTATAGCTATGTGCTTTACCTTGAGTATCATTATACTTTTCAATATATCTTTTGAGGAAATTTTGGCTCTCTTTTCTTTGTCAGCTTTTTTAAAGAATAAAGCACCGACAAACAAGTCTAAAAAAAGCATAAAAAAAGAGGCACCAAAAAAGAAGAGTGTTGAGACTGATTTGTTAAGTAGCAAGCAAGAAAAGCCAAGTCAAATATCTAAAGAAGAAAACAGCAATAAAGAAAAAGATAGTGATAATAATTCCGTTGAAATACTCAATGAAGTGGCTGAAAATAAAAAGCTTCTCCAAATGATAGATATGGGAGAGGGCGAAAAGCCAAAGGGTTTTAAACTTCCTCCGACATCATTTTTGGAAGCTCCGCCAAAAAAATCTATCCATATCAACGAAAATGAGATAGATAAAAAGATAAAAGACTTACTCAGTAAACTTGCCAAGTTTAAGATAGAAGGTGATGTTGTCAGAACCTATACGGGACCTGTGGTAACTACATTTGAATTTAAACCGGCTCCCCACATCAAAGTCTCAAAGATATTGACCCTCCAAGATGACTTGGCTATGGCACTAAAGGCTAAAACCATCAGAATTCAAGCCCCAATTCCAGGAAAAGATGTGGTGGGTATCGAGATACCGAACAAACATATAGAAACCATTTATCTAAGAGATATACTTGAGGATAAGATTTTTCAAAAGTCAACTTCACCGCTTACCATAGCACTCGGAAAAGATATAGTCGGCAATCCCTTTTTAACTGATCTTAAAAAACTGCCTCACCTCTTGATAGCTGGAACTACAGGAAGTGGAAAAAGTGTCGGTATAAATGCCATGATACTTTCACTTTTGTATAAAAATTCTCCCGATACTTTGAAGCTTATCATGATAGATCCGAAAATGTTGGAATTTTCTATGTATAACGACATACCCCATTTAATGACACCGGTTATCACCGAGCCCAAAAAAGCCATCATTGCTTTATCAAATACTGTAAGTGAGATGGAAAGACGCTATAAGTTGATGAGCCAAACCAAAACCAAAAATATTGAAGGCTATAATGAAAAAGCTAAAAAAGAGGGGTTTGAGCCATTTCCTTATCTTGTTATCATTATAGATGAGTTGGCTGATCTTATGATGACAAGTGGCAAGGAAGTGGAGTTTTATATAGCCAGACTTGCTCAGATGGCAAGAGCCAGCGGTATCCACCTCATCGTTGCCACACAAAGACCTTCAGTAGATGTGGTAACAGGACTTATCAAAGCCAATCTCCCTTCAAGGATAAGTTTTAAAGTGGGACAAAAGATAGACAGTAAGATCATACTTGATGCTATGGGCGCAGAGTCACTTTTAGGTCGTGGTGATATGCTTTTTACACCTCCGGGTACTTCAGGGCTTATAAGACTTCATGCTCCTTTTACGAAAGAGGAAAATATAGAAAAAGTTGTAGAGTTTTTAAAATCCCAAAGAGAAGTACAGTATGATGAGAGATTTTTAAAAGAGTCCAATGAAAGCACTTCTTCGGGCAGTAGCGAATCAAATGATGAACTTGATGAACTTTTTGAAGAGGCAAAAAAGATAGTTTTAAGTGAAAGAAAGAGTTCTATAAGCTATATACAAAGAAGACTCCAAATAGGCTATAATAGGGCCGCAAGGATAGTAGAACAACTTGAAAATCTAGGCATCCTCTCTCCACCCAACTCAAAAGGACAACGGGAAATTTTGTAACACTTAAAAAAAGTAGTGTATAAAATAGTAACATTTGCATCAAAAACTGTAAAAACATTTTTTTAATATCTCTTTATTAAAAATATTTTGGTAGAATATTGCCAATATTATATAAGGAGTATTAATGAGTATTATAGAAGAGTATAAGACTCACACGAAAGAGAGAGAAGCGCTTGGTGTACCGCCTTTGCCGCTTAGTGCAAAACAGACTGCCGAACTTGTCGAACTATTGAAACTTGATCCTATTCCTGAAGAAGAGTATGTTTTAGACTTGCTAAAAAACCATGTAAGTCCGGGGGTTGATGATGCGGCATATGTAAAAGCTGCTTTTTTAAATGCTATTATAACAGGTGATGCACACTCAAAAGCTATAGATAAAGTTGATGCTGTAAAACTCTTGGGAATGATGCTTGGAGGCTATAATGTATCTCCGTTGATAGAAGCTTTGAAACATGAAGATGTTGCAGTAGCTCAGGAGGCTTGTGATCAGCTTAAAAATACACTTTTGGTTTATGACTCATTCAATGATGTAAAAGATTTGATGGATGAGGGCAACTCGTATGCAAAAGAGCTTATAGAATCCTGGGCAAACGCTGAGTGGTTCAAAAGAAGAAAGAAATTGCCTGAAGAGTTAAAAGTAACGGTTTTTAGAGTTCCCGGTGAAACCAATACAGATGACCTAAGTCCTGCAAGCGAAGCTTTTACAAGAAGTGATATTCCTCTTCATGCAAACTCAATGCTTACAGCTAAGATGGATGATCCTATAGGTACTATAAAAGAGTTAAAGAAAAAAGGAAATCCTATAGCCTTTGTCGGTGATGTTGTAGGAACGGGAAGCTCAAGAAAATCAGC
>JALVWW010000083.1 GCA_027023175.1 Campylobacterales bacterium | reverse complement strand
TTTGATGAGTTGTATGATATCAAAGAGTACAGCCTGGATGAATTAAGAGATCTTGAAGTAATGTTTATGCTTTCATGGTGTGGAAATTATTTAAGAGAAAACTCTAGTGTTGTTAGAAAAATGATAGTAAAACAAAGAAATTTTAGTGAAAAAGATAAAAATGAACTTCTGGATGAGCTTATCGGTTTTTTGCCTGAAATTTTACCTTTTTATAAAAAACTTTTAAAACAAAAACAAATTTCCATCTCTACAACACCTTACAATCATCCCATCCTACCATTGCTTTTTGATATGAAAAATGCAAAATTGGCCAATCCCAAAACTACTTTGCCAAAAGAGTATTTTTCTTTGAAAGAGGATGCATTTGCACAGGTGGATATGGCAATCGAACTGTATGAAGAACTTTTTGGGCAAAAGCCGAGCGGGTTTTGGCCGGCAGAGGGTGCGGTGGATGAAGAGAGTTTGAAATGCTACAAAGACAGAGGCATAAAATGGGTAGCAACCGATGAAGAGATACTTTATAAAAGCTTGAAAAAAGATGATAAAAATTTAAGATATAAAAGATATGAGTACAATGATGTTTTTATAGGCTTTAGAGATCATTATCTAAGTGACTTGATAGGTTTTGCATACAGATACAAAGATGATAAAGAGGCTGTAGATGACTTTATCGGTAAAATTGATAAATTGGAAAGTGACTCTAATGCTTTTGTAATTCTTGACGGTGAAAATGCCTGGGAATTTTATAAAAACAATGCAAAGGATTTTTTTACAGGCTTATACAAAAGACTCTCATCATCAAAAGAGATAAAGACAGTAAATTTTGATGAAATCAGTACTCTAAAAAAAGAAAAATTACCCACTTTGTCACCGGGAAGCTGGATATACGGTAATTTTGATACTTGGGTAGGTCATAGTGAAAAAAACAGAGCCTGGGAGCTTTTATATCAAGCAAAAAGGGATACAAAAGATTGCAAAGTAGATAAAGAGGTTTTACAAAAGATAAAAAATCATTTTCTTCTAGCTGAGTGTTCAGACTGGTTTTGGTGGTATGGTGAGGATCATTTTAGTGATTTTTTATCAGAATTTGATAAACTTTTCAGGTCACATTTGATATCCATTTATAATCTGTGTGGTTTAAGACCTCCTTCAACTCTGCTTTTACCTGTACAAAAAGAGAGAGAAATAAAACTTACCACCGTAAAACCAAAGTTTAATCTAAATGTCAAAATCGACGGTAAAAAAAGTTCATTTTATGAATGGCTTGGCAGTGGTGTGGTGGATGAGAGTAGAATTTTCGCAACTATGCAGGGCAATTCACAAGTAGCTGAAAAACTATATTATGGAGAGAACGACAAGTTTGTATTTTTTAGAATTGATGGAAATATTAAGAAAATATTAAATGAGTACAAAGAGTTAAAAATACATTTAAAAGAGTTAAATAAAATATATGAAATACCGATAAGAAAAAGCTTTTATAATGATTTAATCAATATGTCTATAGATGAAATCATAGAGATACGAATTGATAAAAAAATATGCCACAACAGAAACAAAATCAATCTACAGATAGAATTGGTAGATAAAGAAAAAAACAGTGAATTTATCCCGATTTACGGGGATATTGAAGTTTGTGACAATGGGTATGAAAAAAACTGGTTTATATAAACTAGTGATTAGTAACTAGTGATTAGTGATTAGAATTGATAAGGAAAAATATATGGACAATAAAACTAAGCTTCTTTTTGGGGTGCATATGCATCAGCCTGTTGATAACTTTAAAGAGGCTGTTGAAGAGGCTGTCGAAAAATGTTATGAGCCGTTTTTTAAGACATTGGAAAAATATCCCACTTTTAAAATATCACTGCATTGCAGCGGCTGGCTTTTGGGGTATATCAAAAAAAATCATAAAAAACTTTTTAAAATCATAAAAAACCTGGCTTCAAATGGTGCTGTGGAATTTTTAAGCGGCGGGTATTATGAGCCGGTTTTGCCCTCTATTCCCGAAAATGACAGAATTTTGCAAATAAAAAAATTAAATAAAATCATTCAAAAAGAGTTTTCATTTACTCCAAAAGGTGCTTGGCTTACTGAAAGAGTTTGGGATGACTCTTTGGTGGATACTTTTTCAAAATGCGGTATCAAGTATGCGATGGTGGATGATTATCATTTTATAGCAAGCGGATTTGACGAGAGTGAGCTTGAGGGATACTTTTTTACCGAATCCAGCGGTAAAAAACTTGCACTTTTTCCCATCAATAAAGCTTTGAGATATGCTTTGCCTTTCAAAGATGTAGGTGAGGCATTGGAGGATATAAAAAAATATAAGTGCGCCATCATCTTTGATGATTTGGAAAAATTTGGACTTTGGCCGGAAACTTTTGAATGGGTTTATGGACAAAATTGGCTTGAAGAGTTTTTTGATGCAATTACAAAAGATGAAACGATAGAGACTTTACACTTTGATGAATATCTAAAAACAAACAGGGCAAACTCTCTTGCTTATTTGCAAAATGTTTCATATTATGAAATGGGAGAGTGGAGTTTAAAGACAAAAAATGCTTTGGAGTTGGTGCAGATTAGGCAATATGTTGAGAAAAAATTTCCAAATTCATTGGATAAATTTGTAAAAGGGGGAACCTGGAAAAACTTTTTTATCAAATATGAAGAGTCTAACAGGCTTCACAAAAGAATGCTTGAGCTTTCAAATACACTTATCAAAACAAAAAAGTTTACAGAAAACCTCCATAAACTTCAAACCAACGATGTTTTTTGGCATGGGGTTTTCGGAGGTTTGTACCTGCCGAATTTAAGAGACAATGCCTACTCATATCTAACCGCCTGTGAAAATATAAGATACAAAGAGAAAGAAGTCATTGAAGCAAACGATACCGATATGAATGGTTACGAAGAGATAAAAGTGGTAAAAAAAGATTTTATAGCAAGGTTTGATACTCATTATGGCGGTCAAATGATAGAGTTTTTGCAAAGAGATAAAAAAATTAATTTTCAAAATGTGATAACCAGGAGAGAAGAGGCGTATCACAAGGACATATTATCCGCCAATGATAATAAAAACAGTAATGA
The DNA here is from genome assembly GCA_027023175.1 of Campylobacterales bacterium. Classification (GTDB taxonomy): domain Bacteria; phylum Campylobacterota; class Campylobacteria; order Campylobacterales; family JALSKU01; genus JALSKU01. The sequence goes on along the minus strand of JALVWW010000083.1, from coordinate 482 downwards.
CAATGATGGTATAAAAAGTATCCATGAGTTGGATGTGCCTATAAGTGACGAAGTAAAAAATGCACTCCATTTTGACTGGTATGTAAAAAACTCTTTTATAGACCATATTAGCAATGAGACTTTTACCCTTGAAAATTTTAAAAAATGTAAATTTTGGGAGTATGGAGACTTTGCAAATCAACCTTTTGACTATGAGTTAAAAGATAACAATATCACTTTTAAAAGAGAGGGCGGGATTTACTTCGATAAAAAATATGATGCAACTTTGATAAAAAATTATCATATAATAGATAAAGGTTTTGACTTTACTGTGGACTTTGTTACTGTTTCACCAAAGAGTTATCTCTACGCTTTAGAATTTAACTTGCATTTTGCCGATTTAGAAAAAGTTTTTTTTGACAGTTTTACTCTTAGCAGTGATATTGAAATGGATGATATGAATGAATTTTACTTGAGTGATGATTATACAAAAAGAAAGATAG
>JALVWW010000082.1 GCA_027023175.1 Campylobacterales bacterium | reverse complement strand
AGAGCTTTTTGGGGCTTGTTCAAAAAAGGTTTTGGAAGTGGCTTTAAAGTTTTTGTTACCGGATACATCCAATTTGTCAAAGGTATAATATCGGCAAACTTACTGCTAAGCATAAAAGAGATAAACTTTTTTGCCAGTTCCTTATGGGATGAGTTTTTAAGAATAGCTGCTACTTCTATTTGCATATAATGACCCTCTTTGAAATGAGCATATTTATAATTTGTCTTCTTTTCGGCTATTATGTGATAAGCCGGAGATGTTGTATAAGAAAGTACCATGTCAGCTTCACCTTTTAAAAACAGGTCATAAGCTTCGGACCATCCTTTTGTAATGGTTAGAATATGAGGTGAAAGTTTGTGCCAGTACTCTTTTGCTCTATTTTTATATACACTTTTTACCCATAAAAGTAGCCCTAGTCCAGGAGTTGAAGACCTGGGGTCCTCTATGACTATTTGGATATCTTTATCCATATTCGTCAACTCTTTAAAAGAGCGAGGAGGATTTTTAAGCTTTTTACTATCGTAAACAAAAGCAAAATATCCCCAGTCAAACGGGTAAAATATATCATCTCTCCACTTGATAGGTAGTGTCAAGTTTGAAGTATCCAGTTGTAAAGGCATAAAAAGTCCTGTCTTTTTAGCCATTTGCATGCTACTTGTATCAAGCCCCAAAAGTATATCAGCTTTTGTATTTTTTCCTTCAAGTTGAATCTTTCTTAAAGCTCCAATAGAGCTATCAACAGGAGTAAAAGTAAGATTGCAGTCATAAAGTGCATCAAAAATCTTTTTTATCTTAGGAGCAGGACCCCAAGAAGCTGCAAAAGCATCATAAGTATAAATATTTAATACAGGCTTGCTACCCGCAAACAAGAAAGTACTCAAATAAAAAAATAAAATCGATAATCTAACTCTTTTCATCTTTCACCTTTCATTTTTCATTTTTCATTTTTCATTTTTTTAGGAATTATATATAAAATTATAGTATTTTTCAATAACTCTTTTTTTAAAATATTTTCCTATGATTTTGACCAATGCTCAAACTTTTTTTGGCTTTTATAAAATTATCAAGATGAGTGAGCGTAGTTTTATAACCAAGCTGAGTAAAAAATTTTTGTAAATCCTTAGAAAAAGTAGTTTTTCCGGCTCCACAAAAGCCGTCACATCCTATCAGGCAAAACTTTTTTCTGTCAAGGGAAGTTTTAGCCCTTGACAGAAAAGAGGTATTATGTGTGAAATCCATAAAATTCCGGGAACAGTACAACAGATATTAGAACTAGTATCTGAAGTGATATGAAAGGTATAACTCCTTGGTAGATATCTGTTGTTTTTACATTTGGAGGAGCAACGCCTTTTAAATAAAAAAGCGAGAAACCAAAGGGAGGAGTTAAAAATGAAGTTTGCAGATTTAGTGCAATAAGTATTGCAAACCATAGAGGATCAAGTCCTATAGTATGAGCTATAGGGAGCAAAATAGGAACAACGATATAGGATATCTCGATAAAATCTATAAAAAATCCCAAGAACATAATGGCCAACATAGAAAGTATCAAAAATCCCCATTTGGCTCCCGGCAAATGTGTCATAAATTGCGCTGTTATATCATCTGCACCACTGTAAACAAATACCATGGAAAAAGCTGTGGCACCTATAAGTATGGCAAAAACCATAGCAGTTATCTTTATAGTGCCTAGACTTGCCTCTTTTACCATTTTAATATTTAATTTTTTATATCCCGCGGCCAATATCAAGGCACCTATAGAGCCAACCGAAGCTGACTCGGTAGGCGTAGCGATACCTGCAAAAATTGAGCCTAAAACCAAAACAATAAGTACCAATGGAGGAATGATGGAGACAAGAGCTTTTTTGATATTTTGAGCTTTTGTAAAATGATCATCCAACTCTATTGCAGGTGCAACATCTTTGTCCAAAAAAGCTACTGTAAGTATATAAATGATGTAAGCTGCTACCAAAACCAGACCAGGAAAAAATGCAAATTTAAAAAGATCTCCCACAGGAAGCTGAAAAACATCTCCCAGGACAATAAGAACGATAGAAGGAGGAATAATTTGCCCCAGTGTTCCTGCTGCACAGATAGTGCCGGTACTAAGTTTTTTAGAATATCCATGCTTTAACATAATAGGCAAAGATATAACTCCCATGGCAACAACACTTGCTCCCACAACTCCGGTAGATGCAGCCAAAAGTGCACCTATCAAAACTGTGCTTACCGCAAGTCCTCCTCTGATTTTTCCAAAAAGTACACCCATTGACTCGAGTAGTCTGGTCGCAAGGTCTGATTTTTGCAAAACTATACCCATAAAGATAAAAAGAGGGACTGCCATAAGAATTTTATTTGTCATTATGGAAAATATCCTAAAAGGCATCATTGCAAACATTTGCAAAAATTCATCCGTAAAATCTGAAATTTCCCATCCAGTAAAGAAGTGCATAAATGTCCAATTGTCAGGGAGTATGTTAAAAAATGCAGCAATTGCTCCAAAAAACATAGAAACCGCACCAAATGTAAAAGCAACAGGATAGCCAATAACCAGCATAAGCAGTGCCGCACCAAACATATATATACCTATCACGACAATGCTCCTTGAGGATCCTCTTTTGGTAATTCTTCCAAGCCTCTGTAAATATTTATATTTTTGATGATATAATGAAATGCCTCCAAAAGAAGTACCGCCATAGATACAGGAATTGCCGCTTTTATCATCCATAAATGCTTCAGACCGCCCGGATCGCTTGAAGTTTCATTGGTGGTATAGCTATCCATTACAAAAGCGTATGATCCATATATGATAAGAACAGCAAACGGTATCAGAAATAAAATTGTTCCGATGATATTTATCATAGCTCTTGTTTTTACACTGAGCTTATCATAAATAAAATCGACTCTGACATGAGCATCTTCTTTTAAAGAGTAGGAAACTCCAAAAAGTATGACTATAGAAAAAAGATGCCACTCCATTTCCTGCATAGCTATGGAGCTGTCATGAAAAGCATATCTCATAATAACATCATAAAATACATTAAGTATCATAAGTAGTAAAATTACTACTAAAACATTTCCCATCCAGTCAATTAGTTTATCCAGTTTTCTTTCAAGTGATATTAGCATGATTGTTTTTTAAAAGAGCGGTATCGGAGAACCCGATACCTATATACTCTTCTATTTTACTCCTTCTACTTCTTGTGAAGCTTTTAGATAGTAGTATTCGCTCATCATAGTCCAAACTCTTGCTTTTTTCTGATAAGCTTTATAGTCGTTGTATATCTCTTTGAAAAGAGCATTTTTTGAAGCATATTCATCCATTATTTCATCTGTAGCTTTTTTCATAGCTTTAAGTACCGGTACAGGAAAAGTTTTCACTTTAATGCCCGGATACTCTTTTTTCATTTTTTGCCAAGCAGTTACACTATCGGCAAAGTTTTCTATAAACATATCCGCTGCAACTGCTTTCATAGCAGTTGTAAGCATAGTTTGATATTTTTTAGGAAGCTTGTTAAAAGCCTTTTTATTTACCAAAAACTGCATCTCGCTTGCAGGTTCATGCCACCCTGTATAATAGTATGGTGCAACTTTATAAAAGCCCATTTTGATGTCCATTCCAGGCCCTACCCACTCTAGTGCATCTATAGTTCCTCTGTCTAGTGATGTATAAAGCTCGCCACCGGGGATATTTGTAACGCTGACACCGAGTTTTGCCATGACTTTTCCGGCAAAACCGGGAATTCTCATCTTAAGACCCTTCAAATCATCAACACTTTTGATCTCTTTTCTAAACCATCCGCCCATTTGAACACCGGTATTTCCACCGGGAAAACTATATACTCCAAATTTGTCATATACTTTTTTCATATATTTCATACCGTTGCCGTAATAAAACCAGGCATACTGCTCGGCAGTTGTCATACCCCACGGAACTGTAGTAAACCATACGGTGTTGGGATCTTTGCCTATCCAGTAGTATGAACCGCTGTGCCCCATTTGATATGAACCGCTTTTTACCATATCAAGAACACCAAGAGCGGCTTTTGTTTTTTCTGCACCTTCGACTTTTATGATAAATTTTCCGTCACTCATCTCTTTCATAAGCTTTGCAAGCTTTATAGGGGGTGAAGCAAGCGGTGTTAGATTTGAAGGCCAGCTAAGTGCCATTCTCCATCTTATCTTCTTGGCCATTGCCGGCGAAGCCAAAAGTGCCAATGCACTTATAAACATTAGAGATTTAAAAATTTTTCTCATATTACAACCCTTTCGTTAGATTTATTTTACGTTTTGTACTTCTTGCGAAGCTTTTAGATAGTAGTATTCGCTCATCATAGTCCAAACCCTCGCTTTTTTTTGATATGACATGTAGTCATTCATTATCTCTTTGAAAGTAGGATCTTTTGCAGCATACTCATTTAAGACTTCATCTGTAGCTTTTTTCATGGCTTTTAAAACCGAGATAGGGAAAGTTTTTACTTTGATGTTTGGCATCTCTTTTATCATTTTTTGCCAAGCTGTTACACTGTCAGCAAAATTTTCCATAAACATATCAGCCGCAACTGCTTTCATGCCCGTAACAAGCATAGTTTTGTATTTTTGAGGTAATTTTTCAAAAGCTTTTTTATTTACATAAAACAAAGCTTCAGCTCCGGGCTCATGCCATCCTGTGTAGTAGTATGGTGCAACTTTGTAAAAGCCCATCTTTATATCCATTCCCGGTCCTACCCACTCTAGTGCGTCTATGGTTCCCCTATCCAATGAAGTATAAAGTTCACCTCCTGGAATATTTACAACGCTAACTCCTAATTTTGCCATAACTTTTCCGGCAAATCCCGGGATCCTCATCTTAAGACCCTTTAAATCATCAACACTTTTGATCTCTTTTCTAAACCAGCCGCCCATTTGAACTCCGGTATTTCCTCCCGGAAATGCAAGCATACCATATTTTGCATATACTTTTTTCATATATTTCATACCGTTTCCGTAATAAAACCAGGCATACTGTTCATCTTTTGTCATACCCCATGGAACTGTAGTAAACCATACCAAAGAAGGGTCTTTTCCTATATAAAAGTATGATGTTGTGTGACCCATTTGGTATGAGCCGCCTTTAACCATATCAAATACTCCAAGAGCAGCTTTTGTTTTTTCCGCACCTTCGACTTTAATGATAAACTTTCCGTCACTCATCTCTTTCATATATTTTGCCAGTTTTATAGCCGGACTTGATATAGGTGTAAGGCTTGTAGGCCAACTCATTGCAAGTCTCCATCTTATCTTTTTGGCTTGTAAAGATGAAGAGGTTAAAACCATTACAGCCAATACTGCAATGATACCGCTCAAATATCTTCTCATGAATGTTCCTTTTGTGTAAAATTGGATGATTCTATCCAAAATTTATTTAAAACCTAATAAAAAGCCGCTATGATGGCATAACAAACAAATAGCATCAAATGTGAAAGCCCTTCAAAATAGTTTGTTTCACCATCATCTGTAGTTTTCCATGCAAGTATAATGGTAAAGATAAGAGCTCCGACTTCAAGAGGATTGAAATTTAGTGTCAAGTTTATATCAACAATGTAGCCTAGAAACATTAGAATCGGTACTGTAAGCAAGATAGATACAGTAGAAGCACCCATAGCTATATTGATAACCCTTTGAATTTGGTCATTTTTAGCTGCTTTAATGGCAGTAAAAATTTCCGGAGTAACACTAATGACAGCTATAAGCAGACCTGCTATACCGGTCGATATACCAAACTCATGAAAAAGAGGTAAACTTTTACTTGCAAAAACCTCTGCCATAATACCTATGATAAATATCATAATAAACATAGATAAAAAGTTAAGAGGTAGGGAGAGGTGGTCAAATATATAATAAACTCCTTGTTCTTCCTCATCCTCTTCATCGCTGTCTAGTTTATGTTCTTTTATCATTTTTTTATATCTAAAAATTCTGCTTCTTGCAGTTGATTTAAAAAAGTGGGTATGAGTTTTTGTTTGAAATATGAGTATTACTATATAAAAAAGAAATAGCACCAAAGATATCACCAGGCTGGCACTTTTTATAACTTCATCCCCATGTTTGGTGAAGTCTAAAATACCAGGAACCAAAAGTGCCAAAGATGAGACATACAGTATCGTTGTGTATGAACTTGAAGTATCTTCATTGTGCTGCTGCTCTTTAAAAGAGAGTCCTCCTACAAAAACTGCAAGTCCCAAAAGTACATTCATATCGACCAATACTGCAGAAATGATACCGCCTTTTACAGTTTCAATAGCATTACTACTCTCTGAGCTTTGTAATAGTATACTAAATAAAAGTACAATTTCAACAGTAACAGCAGAGAAAGTTAAAAGATAGCTTCCGTATGGCTCACTAATTCTGTGAGCAAGAATTTCGGCTATTTCAGATACTGTAATAGACAATAAGCCAATCGATAGTGCAGAAAGTATAGTAGCCAATCCCGCATTTTGAATATGATTAAAGTAAAGTGCAAGTAAGGCAAAGACTATGCCGCCAACCAAATCCCAGTACTCTCTTATGTAGCTATTACTACTCGAGTCGGGTTCATCACTCAAAATAGACTCCTTTCATTTTTAATTTGTTTTATTTTGTTTAAAAATGTAAATATATCTTTTTTTTCTTTATTTAAAATAAGAAAAAAATTATAATTTTCTTTGGATAATTCTATTATATCATGAATGTCAGTATATACTCTTACTTCGATATGTTCATATTTTTTTTCATATCCGTCGGGAACTATTAGAATATTTTTTGCATATTTTGCATTACAGTTTAGATGTATAATCTCTTTTTTAATATACATCTCATCAATTTCCTCTATCAAGACTTTACCTGTTTGTCCAAAATCTTTTATATTTAATGCATTATCAATAAAAATAGGTTTAAAATGTTTTTGTATTTTGATATCAGCAAGAGAAAAAGAGAGTGATAGTTTTTTTAAGAATTTTATGGATTTGTTCAATTCATTTAAAAAAATCGGTGTCAAATGCACATCTTTATAATAAATATCTTCATAGATAAAATCTGTTGTAAAGAGTGTTTTTTTTATAACTTTTACAAAGTTGGTTTTTGTATCCTCTATTAACAAATATGCCGGATAAATATCATTGAGGACTTTTTTATCAGAAGAAACAAAAATGGTATTGTTATCCGCATTGACAATTTGCAGGAAGTTGTCAAATGTATCATTGCCTAAAAAGAGTATGTTTTTCGTTGAAGTTATGCCTTTTAGTATTTCAAAAGTTACACTGTCACATAAAAAAAATTTTGAGTCAAGCTGAATGGTTTTATATCTAAGGTATCTAATTATAGCTTTTTCAACTCTATCTACCTGTATCCAAGCAATTTCTTGGTCAATGATATCAAGTTTTTTTTCACTTATGATGGCGTAAGCCCCATTTTTAATAGCACTTTGTATATCTTTGCTATCTTTGCATATATAGGCATCAGCTCTTTTTACCTGTTTGGCATCTAACTTTAACTGATCTATATAGGTAATTGACGGGAAGTTTAAAAGTTCCCCATCAATTATTTTTGCTAGACTCTCTATCCTCATCCAACTGATGAACCGTTGGCAACTTTGCTTTGAGGTCTCATTAAAGAGAGAGAGTTTTTATCTTTTGCCGCAAGCAGCATCCCTTCACTTTTATGACCAAATATTTTAGCGGGTTTTAAATTGGATACAACACATATCTGGGTATTGACCAACTCTTCAGGTTTGTAGTATGCTTTTATTCCGGCAACTATTTGTCTGGGTTTTTCTTCGCCCAAATCAACCTGGAGTTTTAAAAGCCTATCACTTCCTTCGATATCTTCAGCCTCTAAAATTGTTCCTATTTTTAGTTTTGTTTGAAAAAATTGCTCTATGGTTATGATACCGATATCTTCTGTTTTTATTTTTTCATTTTTTTCGGTTTTTACCTCTTTATTTGTAGTAGGTTCGGGTGAAGGCATAAGCATTTTTTCAATTTTAGGGAAAAGAGGAGGGATTTTGGTAAGCTTTGCACTTTGAATAAGTTCAAAATTGTATATATATTTTTCATAACTCTTGGTATCTATATCTATACCGAAAACACCGGCTATTTTTTGAGTATTTTTGGGCATCACAGGATGAAGTAAAATTGTTACTTTTACCAAAAGATTGGCAATGAGTGCCACAAGCGCCATAGCTTCGTCTTCTCTTTCTTCTTTCATCATTTTCCAGGGTTCATATATGGCAATGGATTGGTTTGCGATAGTCAAAATTTTCCACAACCCTTCAAGGTATCTGTTTAGCTGCATATCAAATATATAACTTTGCAAACCATCAATAATCTCTTTTGCGGCATCTAACTCTTTTTTATGATATTTTTCTACATTTTTCGAGTCAATTTTCATATCAAAATATTTGCCGCTCATTCCCAAAACTCTGTTTAGCAAATTACCCAAATCATTTCCCAGGTCAGAATTGATTCTATCCATCAAAGCTTTTTGTGAAAAGTCACCATCTTGCCCAAAAGGTACTTCTCTGAGCATGAAATATCTAAAATTTTCCAACCCGTAGGCATTGGACACATCACGAGGATTGACGACATTTCCTTTTGATTTGCTCATCTTTTCACCGTTTCTTGTCCACCATCCGTGAGCAGCAACATGCTTTGGAAGTGGCAAATCAAGGCTCATCAAAAATGCCGGCCAGTAAATAGCATGAAATCTTAGTATATCTTTACCGACAACATGAACTGTAGCCGGCCAAAACTTCATCAATTTTTCATCACTTCCATACCCAAGAGCCGTTATATAGTTTAAAAGTGCATCAAGCCATACATACATCACATGTTTTGGGTCATTTATACTTTTAGGAAGTTTTACGCCCCAGTCAAAACTTGTTCTTGTTACAGAGAGGTCTTTAAGCCCTTGCTCAACAAAGCTTATTACTTCATTTTTTTTGCCTTTTGGTAAGACACAGTTTTCTTCGTCATTATACCACTCAAGCAACTTCTTTTCATATTTGGAAAGTTTAAAAAAATAGCTCTCTTCTTTAACTATATTTGTCGGTTTTCCACAATCAGGGCAGTATTCATTATCGATGAGTTGATTTTTGGTAAAAAATGATTCACAGCTTACACAGTAGTGTCCTTCATACATATCTTTATAGATATCACCTTTTTCATACATTACTTCAAATGCTTTTTGAACACCCTTCATATGCTCTTTATCGGTTGTTCTTATAAACTTATCATAACTTATTTCAAATTCATCCCACAAATTTTTAAAATATCCACTTATCTCATCAGCATACTGCTGTGCACTTTTACCTCTTTTTTTAGCAGCTTCTTCTATCTTTTGCCCATGTTCATCGGTACCTGTTAGAAAAAATGTTTCAAGTCCAATAAGTCTTGAATATCTAGCCAATGTATCGCAGATGATAGTGGTATAGGCATGTCCTATATGAGGAATATCATTGACATAATATATAGGGGTAGTTATATAAGCTCTTTTACATTTGTTATCCATTTTTATCCTTTAAAATTCAAATCCGCCGCTTTGACCTTTGCTCATACTGTCATATACGGCATGTACATATTTATTTCTTATCGTGCAGCCTATTATTTTATCACATTTTAGGCAACTATCTATATTTTTTTCTTTTTGACAAATTTTAAGCTCATTGGTAGCATTTTGCAACTTTATCTCATATTCATCTAACTCTTCGTTATCCTTCTCTCTTTTCCCTTCATCATTCAACCTTCATCCTTTTGCCATAAACTTCCTTGACTTTATCTATCTCATATTTTGAGCCAAAAAAACAAGGAGTCGTATCATGTATATGCTTTGGAGTCAAGTCCAGTATTCTGTTTTTACCGTCTATTGCGTAACCGCCGGCTTTTTCATAAATATAGGCAAAAGGGAAAACTTCAAAAAGCATCCTAAGCTTTCCATTTGGTTTATCATCAGTTCCGGGGTATGAAAATATACCCCCGCCTTTTAAAAGTATATGGTGAAGATCCGGTACCATTCCTCCTGAATATCTAAGTCTGTAGCCCTCTTTAAAAAAACTGTCTATCATCTCTTTGTGGTAACTTGCCCAGTACTGCTGAGTACCGCCAGGAGCATTTAGCTTGCCTTTATTTTTTAAATGAAGTTCTTTTAAAAAATGAAATTTGTTATTAAGTTTAAGTTTATATATTTCTACATTTTCTCTAGCTACGACCAATTCTACTCTTGGACCATATATAACATAAATGGCGGCTTTTAAATGCTTTCCGCTCAAGCCCCCTTCGTATATTCCAAAAATTGAACCGACACTTAGGTTTACATCGGCAAGGCTTGAACCGTCAAGCGGGTCATAAGCTATGGTGTATTTGCCGTTTGGATTTACTTCAAGAATTTTTTCTTTTTCTTCACTAATTATCTCTTTTAGCGTAAAAACTTTACTCAGTTCTTCTTCGACTATAAGATCGCTTTTAATATCGAGTTTAAGTTGTACATCACCTGTGGCATTTATACTGTGACTGTAAAGTACATCTTCGCTTATAAAAGCATCTCTTATCCTTAAGGCTATCTTTTCTACGGCTTCAATAACTTCAATCATTTTTTACTCCGTTTTTAAATATCCATTCAATCAATCCATCTATATCATTCAACTCCAAAATTTCCATATCTTTTGGAAGTTTGTACTTAGAAAGATCGATCGAATTATCACAGGCGATAGCTTTTATATATGGAAAATAACTCTCGTCCAACTTATTTCTAAATATTCCGATTCTTGGCAAATCAAGATATTTTAACCCTTCTACTATCAGTATATCATACTCACCAAAAAGTTTTGCAACATCTTTTATCTCCCTTTTTTCCTGTAGAAAAAGAGTTGTTCTAGTAGGTGAAACAACCGCCACATTAGCTCCTGTTTGGGCAAATTTCCAGCTGTCTTTTCCTTTGACATCAAATCTTGCCTTGTCACCTGGGTCATTTTTGATAATAGCTACTTTGTATTTTTTAGTTAATTTTTCGGCAATTTTTACTATTGCAGTTGTTTTTCCACTGTTTGAAGGACCTGTAAATGCGACAGAAATTTTTTGCACAGTTTTCCTTTATAAATAAAGATTGAGTATTTTACAACAATTGTTTTTATTATTTAATAAAATTATTATCATTTTTTGATATACTTTAAAAAAATTAAATCTAAAAGTTCTATAATGTTGAAAATTTTTCCATTTTTTATAATACTTTTTTTTATACTTGGGTGCTCAAAAAATATTACTATTGATAAACTTGACGGACAAAGAGTTCATGAGCTCAGCATGGTAAATACCGCAAAAGGCGAACTTGTAAACCACAATAGCAAAATTTTTATACTTGCGACCTATCTAAATCCCATAAAGACATCAGAAATAGATGACTCTAAAGAGAATTTTCTTGTAAGCATCTATCTTAGCAAGCAAAATGACAATTCAAAAGAAAATAACAACCCTTTTTATCAAATCAGGCTAAATGGTACTGTTTTTGTGGATGATATAGAGATACTTGACAAAAAAAGCAAAATACTAAAACTCATTCCCATCAAAAACAGATGGAGTGAATATTATCTTTTGAAATTTCCAAAACAAAAAACAAAAACTTTAAAACTTACTTTTGAAAATGAGCAACATAGTAAAGTCAATTTAATTTTTTCAAAAGAGTTCTGATGCTAACTTTTTCTCCTAAAATATTTTTGTATATGATATAATTTGCTAAAACTTTTTTTGCATAGCGTCTGCTTTCACCATATGGAACAAGTTCCATGCTCAAATATGGCTCATAAGTACCTTTCTTAAACAAACCGTTTTTTAGCATTCTTTTTGTAAAACCTATACCTCCGTTATACGCATAAGCTATAAAAAGAGGGTATTTCAGCTTTTTTTTAAGATAGTTTAAATGATTGTAAGCAAAGCTGTAAGCAACTTTAGGCTGAAACATACTGTCTAGGTCAAAATTTTCTATCTTTTTTTGTTTTGCTATTGCTTTTGCCAAAAATGGCATAAACTGCATTAGTCCAAGAGCATATGATGAAGAGATGGAAGATGGGATAAAACGACTCTCCTGTCTTGCTATGGCAAGTAAAAGTGCCTGCTTATCTTTTGTATAAAATCTAAGGTATTTGTAATAGGGTAATATAAAATAATTATAGTTTTTATAATTACTTCTTTCAAGAGCAAATGATTTGATAGGAATCTCATCGCAACTGTTAAATTTTTTTGCAAATTTACTCAAGTTTGTATCTTTGCTATTTAGTTTGCCAAGTATTTGCAACCATTTAAAGGGTTTTGTTATATCTATATTGGGTTTTGTATGTTTGCACTCTTTGAGAACTTTTATATTTGATGGCTTAATTCCTAGTTTTTCGAAAGCATACAAGGAATAAATATTGATATCAAAACTTTTTGTAAGCTTATATAGTGAGTCCGAGTCTCTATAAACAAGATATTTCCAAAACAGAACCTTATCCTTGTCAAACCTGAAATAAAACTTCTTCCCGGCAAGATAAAGATACTTTTTTGCCAACTCTTTTTTGTTTTTTTTGACAGCATTTAAAAAGAGGAAAAAATTGGTTTTTGCACTTAGGCTTGAGCTGTTTATATCAAGAAGCGAGTACTGAAGCTTGTCAAGTTTCGCATCTGTTGTTACAAGTTTTACTGTTTGGTTAAACCTTTTGTCGCTTATTATTTTTTGTAAAAAGTTTTTATTCAAAAGAGAGTTGAAATATTTTTCTCTGTATAGTGAACCTACTTTGTTAAAAGTATTGAAAAATGTATCTTTGTCGCTCTTTATGAGTTGCTTGAAAGGTTTGCCGCTTAGTAAAATTTGATAAACATTGTGAAGTTCGGGATATTTTTTTGTAATTTTTTTATCAATCAATCCCAACTCTTTTGAAGAGAGTTTTGTTGCATCATAACTACTAAAACCTATCTTTATACAATCAGCATCACTATTTAGAAACTCTATTGGTTTCATTTTGTAACATTTTAGAATTTTTTTGTAACTTTTATCATCTATTTTTTTAGCAAATTTTATAAAAATTTTTCTATTTACTCTTTTTGTATCCCCTAAAAGTTTCAAAGCGGTTTTTGAGCTGATATTTTGATCTAAATATCTCCAGATATAATAGTCTTTATATATACTTTTGGGTTTTGAATTTAAAAACTCCAGTGTAATCTCTTTTGAAAAAAGAGTACTCAATACAAGAAAAGGCAATAGCACAATAGTCGTGACTCGTGATTTGTAAATTATAGTTCTTTTATCTATTATTTTATTCTTGTTCAAAATCATAAACCCTAAAACCTCAATCCTAAATCCTTCTCTTACATTGATCGAAGTAGGTTTGAAAGCAAAAGTTCTATAAATTGCAAACCAAATATTACTATCAAAGGAGCCAAATCAATTCCTCCTATAACGGTAGGTATATATCTTCTTATATATGCATATACCGGCTCAGTCAGTCTGTAGAGAGTCTGAACTATCGGATTGTACGGATCAGGTCTTACCCAACTAATCAGTGCGGCAATGATAACAACCCATATATATAGATTTATAACCATTTGCAACATTTGTATAACAGTAACTATAAATACCAATTTAATCTCCTTGTTATTATTTTTAAACTTGTATTTTATCCTATAATCTCTTAATTTTTCCAACTGATTAGAAATTAAGCAAAGATTATATACAATAAAGTAACACTATCACGATAGGAGAAGTATGATTGGGTTAAAAAAAATATCTTTTTTTAAAAAGTTTGATGATGCTCATATTGATATCATCAACAGTAATTCTACACTGGCTGAGTATCAACCAGGTGATATCGTTTATTACGAACAAGATGAACCAAAGTATCTTTTTTTGCTTTTGGATGGAAGAGTCAATGTATATAAAACCAATTCAAAGGGTAAACAATTGCATATTCACGCCGTTGAAGCAGTAGATTTTTTAGGTGAAGTTGCAGTATTTTACAATATGCCTTACCCCATAACTGCAGAATGTGCGACAAAATGTAAAATATTAAAAATTGATTACAAAAAAGCCGGTATCAATTTTTGCAAAGAGTTGTTTTTTTGCAAAGAGTTGGTAAATTCACTATATAAAAGAATCATAGCTTTGATGCAAGTAATAGACAGTAGTTTTTTAACAACAAAAGAAAGAGTTGCAAGATTTATTCTCAGCAATATAGAGGATTTTAACGGCGCCACATATACTGATATCTCAAAAAGGCTCAATATGACACCTGAAACTTTATCAAGAGTAATAAATGATTTTAAAAGAAAAAACTATATAGATATTGACGACAGGCGCAATATAACCATAATCGACAAAGATAAACTTATAGAAATGAGTGAATAATGTACCTGAAAGAGATAGCACTTTTTAATAGCCTTAGTAAAGAAAATATAAAAAAGATTGAAAAGATTTCTACTATTACAAGTTTAAATGCTAATGATATTCTTTTTTACGAGGGAGATAAGCCTAAGTATCTTCATATCATTTTAGAAGGCATTGTAAAGCTGTATAAAACAGATGCGAAAGGACATCAATTATTTTTATATCAATTTACTCCTATAACACTTATCGGTGAATTGGCAAATTTTGAAAATTTTCCTTTTCCAGCTACCGCAGAAGCTGTAATAACTTCAAAAGTTTTAAAAGTTGATTATGAAAAGCTTAGTGACAATATACTCAAGAACCCTAACTTTTCCATGGAAATTATAAAATCTATTTCAAAAAAAGCAAAAATTTTACAAAATATTATACATCAAGAGATGATTTTAAC
>JALVWW010000081.1 GCA_027023175.1 Campylobacterales bacterium | reverse complement strand
AAACTTTGCAACTTTGGCAAAAGAAGGCTTTTATGACGGTTTAAATTTTCACAGAGTTATACCCGGTTTTGTAGCTCAAGGCGGATGTCCTCACGGAACAGGTACAGGAGGTCCGGGGTGGAGTATAGCCTGCGAATGTGATAATAATATCCACAAGCATGAAAAAGGAACCCTTTCTATGGCTCATGCCGGAAGAGATACAGGTGGAAGCCAGTTTTTTATATGTTTTGCTCCACAGCCCCATTTAGACGGAATGCATACAGTTTTCGGCGGTATTGAAAAAGATGACAAAGAGAGCTTCCAAGTATTAGACTCTCTAGAACAGGGAGACAAGATAAACTCTATCGAGATAACAGATAAATAATCAGCAAAGTCTACTAACTGAGCCTATCACTTTTCCGATTATCTCAAAGCTTCCTTTGGGCATTGTTTGAGCGGGATAGACGGGGTTGTCAGATATGATGTCGCAACTCCCGTCTATGCCGTAAAGAACTCTTTTTATAAAAAGTCCATCATTGGTTGAGAGTACAAAAATACCATCTTTTTTGATATTTTTATCATTTTTATCAACAAAAACAACACTTCCGTCTTTTAAAGTAGGCTCCATTGACTCACCTGTTACATTGATGGCATCTATATCTTTTGCACTGTTTATACCGAGATGTTCGAGTATTTTTTTATCTATATTTATATATTCATTCTCTTCGTCGTAGTTTAATGCCCCTCCTCCCGCACTTGCATAAATATCACTAAAGTATCTTATGCGGGCAAATCTCTCAGTCTCATCTCTAATGCTTTCTACTACCTGGTCATACAAAAGCCAATTGATGGATATCTTTCTTTTTGCACAAAAGTCAAGTACTTTGTCATAGGGGATTTTACCTCTTTTTTTCATAGTAGCAAGAGTCATTTGATGAACTCCCAAAGCTTTTGCCAAATCTTTATCATAAACTTTTTTCTCACCCATTTCACTTGAAATTATATCTTTCATAGTATCAAATATTTCATTTATTTGCTTCATATTTACTCCAATATTTCAAATTGAAATATTATTATATCATATTTTTCAGAAATTGTATAATTTTAAAAAAATATCAAGGAGTACGAAATGTTTATATTTAATATGATAGATAAATGGATAGATAAGGTTGTAGAAAGTTTTGCAAAGATGGGGGAGATAGCCTTTTAAAGCTTATCATGACAAAACTACCGCCCCTTTACCCTTACCACCTTACCTGCCTTTACTCCTATTTTTACCGAAGGCAAAAAGTATGATACTCCATCTTGACCTAGACTCTTTTTTTGTTTCGTGCGAGAGGATAAAAGACAAAACTCTTTTAAACAAAGAGGTGGCTGTTGGAGGACGAAGTGACCAGTTTATATTTGACAAACATACAAGCGGTAAAAAGGCTATGCTATCAAACAACGGTGCTTTTGTACCATCTTTGTTTTTTTCAAAAAAGTATCAATTTGACAAAAACTTTTTTATGGACGGCAAAAAGATAAGGGGCATCATCACGACCGCAAGCTATGAAGCAAGAAGATACGGTATCAAAACCGGTATGAGCATAAGAGAAGCACTGTTGCTCTGCCCTCACCTCATAGTACTTCCTCCCGATATGATGCTATATCATACACTATCTTTTAGACTAAGGCACTTTTTGGAGAAAAAACTGCCTCTTGTAGAGCAGTACAGCATAGATGAATTTTTTGCAGACAGTTTTGGCTGGGTGCAAGATGAGAAAATAGAGAAATTTGCATTTACTTTAAAAAGTGATATAAAAAAAGTATTTGGACTTCCCATATCCATAGGTATTGCGGATACAAAATGGCTTGCCAAGCTTGCGACTAACAAAGCAAAGCCAAACGGCATAAAACTCATAAAAAAAGATGATATAGAAGAGTTTATAAGAGATATCCCAATTGAAGATTTTCCTGGTATCGGAAGAGCATGGAGAAAAAAGCTTTACAGCTATAAAAAATACACTCTTGGAGACATATACCGCTCAAAGACTCTTTTATACTCATGGAATCGTGCAGGAAAAGAACTCTATGACAAGATAGCAGGAACTTTTAAAGAAGAGATAAATAGACAAAAAGAGAGAAAAACCATAGGTATATCAAGAACATTTGATCCCATCTTAGATAGAGATGAGATAAAAAGAAGGATATTTATCCTATCAAGACACCTTAGCTTTATACTTTTAAAAACGGGCAAAAAACCTACTACTCTTTTTTTGGGAATAAAGTATGAATTTAAAGAAAAGTCAAAAAAACATAAAACCTACAACAGAATCTTTACCGAATCATTTTTAAAAGAGGAGTTTGTAAAACTTTTTGATGAGATTGATATTTACAAAAATAGTAAAATCATAAGACTATCCCTCTCTTTATCACACTTTTACAGCCGTAAAAACCATATCTACTCCCTCATAGATTACGAAAAAGATAAACAAATGGATAATCTATACAAAAAAGTAGGAAAATTACGAGAAAGATACGGTATAGATATAGTAAAAAATGCAAGAGAGATTCGTAATTCGTGATTAGTTGAAAATTGCAAGCAATTTTAATTTATTCTCTTACTAATCACAAGTTACGAGTTACGATTTTCTCGTCGCTTTTTCCATATATAGCCACATAAGATATAACAGTATCGCTAGAACGATAGGGGTTATATAGATATGATTTTTAAGATACAAAGCTACTTCCATAAGATATTTGCCACTGTAGTAGCTTCCAAGACCAAAGACAAGTGCCCAAATAAGAGCTGAAATTAGGTTATAAATAGTAAACTTTTTAAAATCATACCTTGTAAGACCTATAGCAATGGGTACAAGAGTTTTGACCCCATAGATAAACTTTTGAAAAAATATAATCTTATCTCCATATTTTTTCATCATTATCGAACTAAGAGCCAACTTTCTTCTATGTTTTTTTATATAAGGCATTACCATAGACTTATTGTATCTTGCTATGTAAAACAGAACTGTATCACCAATAAAGTTTGCTATAAAAGCAACTGTTATAGAGGCAGTTATATCCATTTTGCCCGCATATGACAAAATACCTGCAGCTACCAATGCAAAAAAACCTCCACCAAATGAATATAAAAACAGTATAATATATCCATAGGTAGAGAGTGAAGTAAATATATCGTTCAAAATTGACTCTTTAAATTATCTGGCATATCTAGCAACTGTCTCTCTTAATACTTGGCCACTTTTTGGTACTCTTATATGGTATCCTTTGAAGATATCAGTAGGGTAAACCTCTTTTTTATAGTATATTTCATTATAGTCATCATTTACACTAAGCACTGTCCCGTCAAGCGCCACCCCTGCAAAAAGCCCTTTTGACCTGGAGTAGGAGTAAATTTCTGCCTGAAGTGATCCGTCAGTTGCAGCAAGTGCATTTCTACCTACCGGTCCGGCTGCTACAGCCGCATCGGCACCCAAAGTAAATTTGCCGCCTACTATACCGTCAACCGCACTTGCATTTTTAAACACAAGTATGATATCACTCGATTGTACACCTATCTGCCATCCAAGGCTTCCTCCGGTAAGATTGATAAAACATGGGGCACTCCAGCCGTTTTTATTTTTTACAAGAAGCACGCCTCTTCCAAATCTTCCGCCTACTACCAAACCGGCTTTTATAACATGAGGGATAATGGCAATGGCTTTTGCATTGCTGAGTAGTTTCGGAGGTATCGAGCTTTCAGGAATACTCATGATATCGTTCATGACATTTGCGGCCGCAATAACTATACTCTCTTGTTTTTGTCCCGCAAATAAAATGCCCATCATTAAAAACATTGCTATAACAATCTTTTTCATTTTTCACCCCCTATATGTTTGGCAAATTTGCCTTCTATCTTTATCAACTCTTCTTTAGTACCCTCTTCTATCACTCGTCCGTCTTCAAGCATATATATATAATCAGCCTGTTTTATAGTGCTTAGCCTGTGAGCTATTATTATAACCGTTTTTTCTTTTAATATCTCTTTTAAAGCTCTAAAAAGTGACTCTTCGGTATGGATATCAAGTGCACTTGTTGACTCATCAAGTATGATGACATTTGGATTTTGCAAAATCATTCTGGCTATACTTATCCTCTGCCTTTGACCGCCGGAGAGCCTAACGCCGTTTTTGCCCACTCTTGTATCAAGTTTTTTATCAAGTGATTTCACCACCTCTTCAAGCTGAGCAATTTTCAGAGCTTTCCAGATAGCTTTTTCATCCACATCTTTTCCAAGAGTAAGATTGAACCTGATGGTATCATTGAAAAGCATCGGATTTTGCAAAACCAAAAAGACATTTTCTCTTACAATATCCAAACCTATCTCTTTGATATTTGCTTCATCATAAAAAAGTTCACCTCTTTGCAGCGGATAAAAACCAACCATTATCTGAGCCAAAGTTGTTTTTCCACTCCCGCTTGCTCCGACTATAGCAACATTTTGTCCCTTTTTTATATGCATATTGATATCTTTTAAGACAGGATTTTCGTCATCATAGCTGAATGATACATTTTTGAGTGTTATTGAGTTTGTTTTGCTTTCTTTAAAAGGATTTTTAAGATGAGGATAGTGGGGTTCTTTTTGCATTTGAAAGATTTGGTTTATCCTGTTTAACGCTCTTTTTGCATTGTGATATGAGTATTGGATGTTTAATATCTCTTGAATAGGCCCCATCATAACCCAAAGATAGCCAAATATGGCAAGCATAAGCCCAATAGAGAGGTTACCGTAAGCAACGGTAAATATTGAAGCCGCACGAAACAGCTCAAATCCGCTTAAAAAAAGTAAAAATGAAAACCTCAGAGCCGCATCACTTTTGTATGCAAAAGCGATGCCTGCCTTTTTGATATCATCACTTTTTACAAAAAGTCTTTTTATAAAATTTTTCTCCTGATTTGATGCTCGTATCTGCCAAAAAAGATCCAAAGTTTCACTTAAAGCTTCGCTGAAAGCTTCAAAAGTTCTGTTTTCCTCTTTTTTATAAAGGCTTACTTTCCTGGCAAATTTTTTACTTACAATTACCACAAAAGGATTGACCAATAGTATAAAAAGAGCAAGTTTCCAATTGATGAGCAAAAGCACTACTGCAACCCCGATAACTGTCAAAATAGATACAATCAATTTGCTTATACTCATACCCAAAAATGTCTCAACAGTAGCAACATCTACTAAAAAAAGAGATGATATTTTTCCACTTCCCAAAGCTTCATACTCATTCAAAGAGAGCTTTGAGAGATGAGAAAGCATATCTTTTCTTATCTTGTAGGTTATATTTTTTGAAATTTTGGAAAATATATAATCATGCCAAACAGTCAAACCAAAAAATAAAGACCTTAAAAAAATAGTCATAAACAGCACTATCAATATATATACATAAGCTTCTTGATGCCCAAAAAGTTTATCAATATGCTCAGTTAAAAAGCCAGGCTTTTTAAGCAAAACCTCATCGACAAGCAAAGGCATCAAAAGAGGTGCGGGGGTGCTGACCAAAACCGCTATGACAGCAATAATATTTGCTACAACAAACTCTTTTTTATATTTTAACAGTTCATCCAAAATCTTTTTAAAGCTATATTTCATTGCTCTACCCATGCTTTATCAAAAGTTTTATGCTTTTTGTAAATTGCCCTACAAAGCTCAACAAGCCCTACTTTGTTCATCACTTTTATCACCTTTGGTGCCCAGCTTTTTCGAGGATTGAAAGAGTTTCTCCTGCCGCTAATGGTTTTTATAAATTTTTCATTTAATTCTTTTGAAAAGAGTATATCTTTGGATGATGATTTGACTGCACTGTTTAGCATCTTTCTTGCTTCTTGAAAAGGTTTAAATTTTTTCTTTTCACTTATCCATCTCTTTGCAAAATCCTCCATACACTCTTTATATGCCTCTATCCTCGCTTTTGGATGAGTATCTAAATAATCAAGTTCTTTTGTTGTACCTGCTATGGATTTTGGTCGGTAGTCCTTTTTAAGACTCTTTCTTCTTTGTCTCCATATAAGATCATCTTTTTTATATTTTCTTATGCTACTTCCATATACCACTTTATATGGCTTGTTTTTTATATGAGGCAGATAAAGTGCAGGGAGTTCAGGCTCATTTTTATTGGCTCCAAGGCTTAGAATATTGCCCGTTATCTTTCCCACATAGCCTCTTGCATAACCTGACTCAACTCCTGCCATCGCCAAAAGTGCCGGAGGAGGCACATTATATCTCAGTCCGACTTCAATGGCACTGTTTATGATATCTTTATAAAATTTTTTTATATGCGAATATTTTCTAAATGTAAATTTGCTCTTTATCGGCAGGGATGGTAAAATTTTTGGCTTCAACTCTTTTTTTACTATCTTTTGCATTTCTCTTGTGCTCTTTTTTTGAGGCTTGATAGATAAAAATAGAAAAAGAAGCAAAAAAGAGAATCCAAGAACAATATACATTTTTTGAAATTTGGTCAATATTTTCCTTTGTATTTTATCATGTATATAAAGATTTTATCAAAAATAAGATAAAATCACCCTATGACAGTTATAGTATGTGCAATTTTTAGCGAAGCTAAAGCTTTGGTTGAATTATATGAACTGAAACTTACGGCAAAAAAACCTTTTTTGATATATGAAAACGATAACATTACACTCATTATAAGCAAAATAGGCAAAATAAATGCTGCCATAGCTACAACTTATGCCGCTCTTTTAAAAGAGCCTGATAAAATTATCAATATTGGCATTTGTGCAGCTAGTAGCAACAGCAAAAAAATAGGCTCATTATATTCGATAAAGTCCATCGTAGATGTCTCAAGCGGTAAAAAAGTCATACTCTCAAATGACGGGGAAAGATTGTACTGTTTTGACAAGCCGGTAAAAGAGCAAAAAGGATTGAAAGAGGATATGCTAATAGATATGGAATCTTACGGATTTTATATGGCTGCTTCAAAATTTGTAAAAAAAGAGAGTATAAAAATATATAAAATCATCTCTGACTACCTTGAAGTATCACATATCGACAGTGAGTTTGTTTATACTCTTGTAAAAAACAATTTGACCCAAATTTTGCAATAGAGTTTGTTGCAGTAGTGCTTA
The DNA here is from genome assembly GCA_027023175.1 of Campylobacterales bacterium. Taxonomy (GTDB): domain Bacteria; phylum Campylobacterota; class Campylobacteria; order Campylobacterales; family JALSKU01; genus JALSKU01. The sequence goes on along the minus strand of JALVWW010000081.1, from coordinate 7,845 downwards.
TGCTTGAAAATTAGAGGTTTTTAAAAAAGTTGAAGGCTTATCTATAAAGTGTTAAGTCGAAACTTTTTTAAAAGGCTATAACTTCAATGATGAGTGCTAATACAATAAAGTCTATTGTAAAATTTGGGTTTAACCAAGATAGAGGAGATATTGTGAAAAAAGCACTCGTTAGCGGAGCTAGCAGCGGTATCGGCAAAGAGATAACCAAAAAACTTTTACAAAAAGGGTATGAAGTTTTTGGCATAGGAAGAGACTTTTCAAAGTGTAACATAAAAGATAAAAATTTTTATCCGTTAGTTTGTAACCTAAAAGATAAAAAAGAGTTACATGGTTTTTTACAAAAGCACAAAAAAGAGGATATCTCCATACTGGTAAACTGCGCGGGGTTTGGCAGATTTGCCCCTCATGAAGAGATAAGCGTGAGCGATATAGAAGATATGATACAGGTCAATTTAACCGCACCTCTGCTTTTAGCTAAAACTTTTCTAAGAACTCTTAAGAGAAACAGGGGATACATCTTTAATATCTGCTCCATTTCAGGCATCAAGCAAGCTCCTTTTGGAGCAGTCTACGGGGCCACTAAAGCAGGGCTTAGACACTTTGGCTCATCACTGTTTGCTGAAGCTAGAAAAAGCGGCATAAAAGTTATCAACATCAATCCGGATATTACAAATACTCCATTTTTTAATGAGCTTAATTTTGGAGTTACGAATGACCCTCTAAGCTTTATCGAGCCGACTTGTATCGCTGATACAGTAGAAGAAATTTTAAACAAAAAAGATGGAACAGTCATAACTGATATAACAATAGAGCCGCAGCTTTTTAAGATAGATAAAAAGAGGGTTTGAGTACAATACGCCCATGCAAAAACAATTAGACAAATTTGGCAGCGCCGTAAAAAATACAAATTTTAACAAACTCTCTCAAAACGAACAAGAGTTTATAAAAAAGTTTGCTCTTGATTTTCCACTTAGTTTTCAAGAGATAAGAAACCTCATAATGATAGCCAATGATATAGTTATATGGGATGAGGGAAGTATAGTGGATTTCATAGAGCTGCCAAAAGGTGATATAAAAGATAAAAAGCAAATATCTAAAAAAATTTTAAAAGAGTTGTATCAAAAGTATGAGCTTTTAAAAAACAGGCCAAACAGTTATAAAAATTTTAGTTCAAAAGAGGAGTATCATCCAAAGGGAGTAAAAACAAAAACTATAGAAAGAGAGACTTTGGGACTCGGTCAATGTCCGGTAGCAAGTGAAAGAACAAGATGCTGCAACCTTTTTACCCTGGATGCAGTAGAGAGTTGCGGATTTGACTGCTCGTACTGCTCTATCCAATCTTTTTACAACCAAAACCAAGTCATCTTCGATAAAAATTTTGCCGAAAAGTTAAAAAATATAAAACTTGACCCAAACAAAAGATACCATATAGGAACAGGACAAAGCTCGGACTCTTTGATGTGGGGAAACAAAGAGGGTATTCTTGATGCACTTATGGAGTTTGCAAGAAAAAATCAAAATATCATACTCGAATTTAAAACCAAATCTGACAATATCAAATATCTGCTTGAAAACGAACTGCCCAAAAACATCATAGTAACCTGGTCACTAAATACCCCTATTATCATAGAAAATGAAGAGCATTTGACGGCAAAGCTTGACAGAAGAATAGAAGCTGCCAGAAAAGTAGCCGACAATGGAGTAAAAGTCGGTTTTCACTTTCACCCCATTGTAGAGTATGAGGGATATCTTGATGATTATAAAAAGATTTACAACACTTTGCAAGAAAAATTTAGCCCTGATGAGGTGGCATTGGTCTCCTTTGGAACACTTACTTTTATAAAACCCGTTTTAAAACAAATCCGCTCAAGAGAATTTAAAAGTAAAATTTATCAAATACCTTTAGTTGATGTAGAAGGCAAACTATCATATCCACTCCAAACAAAAGTACAAATGTTTAAAACTTCCTATGAAGCATTTAAAAGCTGGCATAAAAAAGTCTTTTTTTATCTCTGCATGGAGCCTCACTCTTTGTGGAGGGAGTGTTTTGGGTATGAGTATAAAAACAATGACGAATTTGAAAAAGATATGTTAGAAAAATACTTTAAAAAGGTAAACTCATGAAATTTCTATATGATAAAAATTCACACTTCAACCTGGCAAATCTTTTTACATTTGCCAATATAACTTTTGGGCTTTTGGCTATTTATTTTATAACTCATCACAACTTTTTCTTTGCCGCACTATTTGCCTGGTTTGGCGGTGCTTTTGATATATTTGACGGTAAGATTGCAAGAAAATATCATCTCTCTACCGAATTTGGCGTACAGCTTGATTCGTTTGCGGACTCTCTTAGTTTTGTTTTGGTACCGGTTATGTTTATATATTTTGCCATATTTGACGGCAACGGTTTTTTTTACTCTTTGGTTGCCGGGATGGTCTTGATATATTACTTTATTTCAGGCATAAGAAGACTTATAGTTTTCAATCTTCAAAATGATGCCGGAGAAGTCAGTAAGTATTTTAAAGGTATACCCACTCCTCTTGGTGCCATACTTTTATGGGTTTACTATCTTTTATGGTATTTTAATATTTTACAAAACGGATTTATTGTACTTACTCTCATCATTATCACAGGCTATCTTTTAAACTCAAAGCTTAAAATACCACATCCTTAAATGTGTAAAAAAGTAAACTATTACAAAAAATTATATATCTTATATATCAAGTATTTGTTTTTTATAGTCAAATGATATTATGTAGATAAAAATGGAACAAATCGGACAAGTTATAGAAATTTTAAGTGCTCCAAAAGGTGTGAGCGGACTTCCCGGATCAAAGATAAACGAACTACAGTTGGTGAAAGATTATGGTATATTAAAAGATAAGTTTGCAGGCAATGACATAAAAAAAATATTATGATAACAGGACAAAAATCCTACGATATAGCAAAAGAAAACACAATTGAGCTTGTATATGGAAGCTATGGAGAAAATATACTCTATGGCATCGTCTTCGTCGTTGCGCCTCGTCTATGAACAAGCTGACAAAGCTATGGGTATGATATACTGTCGAACTCAGGTTAAAAGGTTCTTGTTTGCCAACTCTTCAAACTCTTTTATTTTAAGAGGTTTTGAAAAGTAGTATCCCTGATACATATCACATTGCAACTCTTTTAAGAAATCAACCTGCTCTTTACTTTCGACTCCTTCTGCCACAACTTTTAGTGATAATATTTTTCCTATATTTACAATCATTTCTATAAAAGATTTACCATTTTTTGTTTCGAAGATATCCAAAAAGCTTTTATCTATCTTCAGAGTATCTATAGGTATATCTTTCAAATAAGACAAAGATGAATAGCCTGTACCAAAATCATCGAGTGAAAAAGTGATACCCAGTTTTTTTATATTTTCTATAATTTCTATATTTTTTTGATAATTCTCCAAAAAGGTTGATTCGGTTATTTCTATATCAAGTTTACTTCTATCAATGTTTTTAGTGTATTTATATATTTTGTCATAAAAATATATATCTTGAAACTGTTTGGCTGACACATTAAAAGAGAGTTTGATATTTCTCAGTGGTGAATTTTCCCACTTTTGCACCTGTTTTGCCGATTCACTTAAAACCCATTCGCCAATATCAACTATAAATCCATTTTTCTCAGCAACAGGGATAAATTTATCAGGTGTTACAAAACCTAGCACTGGGTCATTCCATCTTATGAGTGCTTCACAGGCAATAATCTTTCCGCTTAGCAAATCAATTTTCGGCTGATAATAAAGCTCGAAATAGTTGTTTTTTAAAGCTTTTTTCATTTTTTGTTGGATATCCATTTTTTCATGGAGGGTTTTATTCAGTTTGTTTGTAAAAAAATAAAACTGATTTTTACCGAGTTCTTTTGCTTTGTACATTGCTATATCAGCATTTTTGATAAGTTCTGTTTTATCTTTTCCATTTTTTGGATATATTACGATACCTATACTTGCACCTATATTAAAAGTTTTATCATTTATACTCAATGGTTTTGATATATTTTTTATAATCCTCTCTGCAACATCTACCACTTCCATATTGTGATGAAACTTGGGGAGTACCACTACAAATTCATCTCCGCCAATCCTTGCGACAAAATCTATCTCTCTAACCGAAGACTGTATGGATTTTGCAACTATCTTTAAAACTTCATCTCCGACATCATGTCCCAAAAAGTCATTTATATTTTTAAAATCATCCAAATCTATAAACAGTATGGCAAATTTGTCATTGTCTCTTTTGCTTTTTGAAATGAGCCAGTCAATTTTTTCAAAAAGACTAAGTCTATTGTAAAGACCGCTTAATGAATCTTTCGTCGAGAGATTGTAAAGTTCCTGCTGCTCTTTTTCAAGTCTGTCAAAAGTTACAGCAAGTGAATACCTGATACTTTCAAGCTCTTTTATAAAAAACTTTTTTGGCTTTTGTGTATGATAATATGCAAACTGTCTAAGTTTTTCAAGAGGCAGTATTAAAAGTTTTTCAAAAGATATCCAGAAAATTATTAAAATAATAGCAATATAAATTATAAAATACTCAATAGCACTTTTCAGAGCATCAAAAACCAGTTTTTCGATATAATCTCTGTCTGTTATCGTATATAGATAATAAGTATGCTTTTTAATGCCTCTATAAAGTTCTATTTCTTTTTTGCATCCATTGTAAGTAAATATGTTTTTAGCATTAAATTTTCTTATGTTTGAACATACTTTTTTGGGGATAAAGCTGTTTGCTCTGTTTGATGAATAAAGAATATCTCCTTTTTCATTTGTAATAATGATATTTTTTATAAAATTATTATCTATATTTATACTGTCTATTTTGGCTTTTGCCTTATCGAGGGTATTCTCTTTTTGCAAAGCCCTTTTTGCTATATGGTAAACATTTAAGATACTGTCTTTTACTGAAAGTGAAGCCAGGTGTCCTATTGTAATCTTCTCTTTGTGGTAAAATTTATACAAAGAGATGATTTCTGCAAAAGTAATCATAACCAAAAGCACAAGTATCAAATATCTTATGGAGAGTTTCATTTTATTATATTACCTATTTCATATCCCAGTTTTTTTTGAACCAGACTTATAATCTTTTTTGTAGGATTGTTTATCCATTTTATTGTTGTGAGTGATTTGAGATACTCTTTATACGAAATATTATCCAAATAGGGCGCAACAATTTTATATGAATCTTTTTTATCCTTGCATAACTCTTTTATAGACCTGTCGATAATCTTTTTTAACTTTTTTACTCTTTGCCTGTTTTTTTCCAAAATAGCTTTTGTAGTAAAAAGGGCGTCAATTACTACTATACTGTCTATATTTTTAGTAGATGCTACCTCAAAATATCCCTCTTTTTTAAATGCATAATCATAAGGAGTATAAGTTACTATCAAAGTAGGCTTATCAGTATATTTTAAAGATTGCAAAGAGGATTGGTCGGTATTGTGAAAGAGTATATTGTTTTTAGAAATTTTATTGTTTTTTAGATACTCATCCAATATATCCATGTTTATACTGTCAACTTCAAGATATGCTTGGATATTTTTGGCTTTTTGTAACTCTTTGGTGGTTTTATTTGAAAGTATCATATCACCGCCGTTTGAGCTGTCTAGTAATATAACAGGAATTATATCTGGAAACTGTTTTTTCAGTTTATAGTATTCATGCTGTGTTGCCGTTACCATATCTGCTTTTCCTGTTGCAAAAGTATCTGCCGCTTCCACAAGTGAAACTACCGGAATGACTTTGATGTTCAATTCATCAAGATATCCTTTTTCTTTTGCATAAAATATCGGAGCATAGCCTATCCAGGCATTTGAAACTATAGTTAACGGTTTTTCATATTTCTGATCAAAACAACCGGTAAAAAACAGAATCATTATAAAATAATAAACAGCTTTTTTCAGCAAATATCTCTCCTTTTTATTACGGGATATAAATACAATTATATCATAATATTATCAAATTGAATGTATAAAAAGTTTATAAAATTATCTTAGCTGATTGAAAGCTTTGCATTTGTAACATTTCCCACATCTTTTATCACCTATGGGGTTGGCACATGAAAAAACATAATTTAAAGGAATTTTATCTTTATAAGAAGTATATATCTCTTTTTTTGTTTTACCGTAAAATGGTGTAAGTATCTTAAAGTTCTCCCCGGAGCCTGATATTATAAGCTCTTCTACAGTTTTTAAATATTTTAAAGATGTATCAGGATAGCTTTTATCACCAAAAAGACCTATGGCTATCTTTGTTATACAGTTTGCCAAAGCATAGTTTGCACCAAGACTCAAAAGAGTCAAATTTCTAAGTTTTATGATATTGCTTTTTTTATCTTTGACAAAACCCAGCTGTTTCACACCTAGCGGACAACTTAAACTTTTTAGCTCTAGATTGTAGTATTTTGCTATTTTTTGTGCACTTTTAAGCTCTGCTTTTTCCCAAATATAGCCAACCTCTATATGCAAAAGTTTTATTTGATATCTTTTTTCTTTAAAATACTCTATCAAAGAAGTACTTTCCAGCCCTCCGCTAAAAAGTATTACGACTTTTTCCACTGCATATTTTCCATCAAATGGGGTATACTTATGGTAACTATATGTGCAACTTTTCTTGAAATTCTCTCTTTTTCAATATTGCTAAACAAAAAGTCTTCCGCTATAGAATACTTTACATCAAACCAGTAAAAATCATCTCTTATACCTTTTGTATATGTTGCACCTTCAAGATTTAACACTTTTTCCAAAGTAGTTTCAAAATCCTCTTTGGCTATGTTTAAGCTTTGCTTGATAGCAGCCGCAACAGCAACAAAATCACCCGAATGCCAGACACTATAGAGGATATACTCTTCCTCACTAATTTTATAGTATATATAAAGAGAGTCTATACCTTCAACAAAAACAGAGTTTAAATTGTCTATGCTTACGGTATGGGTCAAACCATCTTTTTCAAAACGGCTATTGTATTTTACAAGTTTTTTTATCTCACTATCAAAGTCCAAATCATTTGTTTCAAACCTGTACTTAAAAACAAGTTTTACTCTCTCATATGCACTTTCATAGAATTTTTCTCTCAGTTTTCTTATAGTCATGTCAGAATCACCCTTGAAAACATACATAATGATAAAAAAGAGTATCGAAAACAATGCAGAATTTAGTAAAAATATGATGATATCTATGTAGTTTTGGGAGAGTTTGTCTATATTTTCTAAGATATAAAGCTTTTTTTCTATGATGATATTCAGCAGCACCATAAACGATACTGCCGAATAGAGTATGAAAACCCAGGATATTTTCCAGGCTCTTTTTGCTAAATTTTCAAATATATCAAACGAGAAGCTATCCATGCTTTATCTTGCATATCCTACAGCTCTTAATTCTCTTATGACATTTACTTTTATTTCACCTGGATATTGTACTTTTTCCTCTATCTCTTTTGCTATCTCTTTTGAAATGAGTACGGCTTCATCATCGTTGACAAGTTTTGCATTGGCTATAACTCTTACTTCTCTTCCTGCATTTATGGCATAAGCCTGCTTGATACCCTCTTTTGAAGTTGCTATCTCTTCAATCTCCTGGACTCTTTTTAAGAATGCTTCCAAAACTTCTCTTCTTGCTCCCGGTCTTGCAGCACTTAGAGTGTCTGCTGCGCATACTGCTGCTGATTCTACACTTGTAGGCTCTTCATGTCCGTGGTGGGCGTATATGGCATTGATAACTACCGGATGCTCTTTATATCTTTTGCAAAGATCTGCACCCAAGTCCACATGACTTCCCGCAAAATCATGAGTCAAGGCTTTTCCTATATCATG
>JALVWW010000080.1 GCA_027023175.1 Campylobacterales bacterium | reverse complement strand
TTGTTTTACCGCTTCCTGTAGGACCTGTAACAAAAACTATACCATATGGAACTCTCATGGCACGATTAAATTTTGCAAAAGTAACTTCACTCATACCTAGAGACTCTAATTTTATCATCACTTTTGATTTGTCAAGAATTCTCATAACTATTGATTCGCCGTTTGTAATAGGAAGGGTTGAAACCCTGAAATCATACTCTTTGTCCATAATTTTCAGTGAAAATCTTCCGTCTTGAGGCTTTCTTCTTTCGGCTATATCAAGATTGGACAGGAGCTTTATTCTTGAGCTAAGAGGCGGATATATATCTTTTTCAAAAACAAAAGATTCTATGAGCATTCCATCAACCCTGGTTCTAACTATACAGTTGTTTTCAGTTGGCTCGATATGTATATCACTTCCTCGATACAAAATAGCCGTTTTGATGATGGATTCTATAAGTTTCATTATACCGGATGATTCACCCGGGTTTTCTGCGGCACTGGTGGTAAGCTCTTTTCTTATTTCACTAATAAGATCTTTTGTTCCGCTGCTTATCTCAAGCTTGTTGAAATACTTTTCTATTTGCAATGGATCTGTTACAACTATTTTGATAAGTTTTTTTGGATAATGTCTCTGCAATGCCTCCTGGGCTTTTATATTGTAGGGCTCACCAAAAGCAACATATATGCTTATTTCATCATCATACAAAGGAAGTGTAAAATATCTTCTAAGCTGTGCAAGAGGAACTTTTGAGGCAAGTTTATAGTTTATATCAACTGTATCAAGATCAAGATATACCGCATTTATACTCTCAGCAAAACTTTTTAGCACTGTCTCTAAATCAACTGGAAAATTTTCGGCGATATCACTTATTTTGATAATATTTTTCTTTAAAAGCTCTCCTACAAATATCAAAAGACTCTCTTCGTCAAAAAAGACTTCATTCAGCAATATATCACTTAATGCTTCACCCTCATCAACTCGTTGTTTTATTTCATTGACTTTATCATCATTTGCAATTCTATTCTTTTTTATAAAATTTACTATATCGAGCTGTGTATTTGTCATATTATTTACCAGTAAATCCTTGTTTTTTGCAAGCTATTATTTAAAAACGTTTTTAAAACGATTTTATAAATTCCTCCGTCTTTTATCAAGCTCATTTCATATCTTTTATTTATATCGGTATCATCTTTAAATATATAAACATCTCTAAATTTTTTATAATCTTTTTTTGCATATTTTACAAAAATTTTTGAGAGTATATAATTTGTGGTCGGAAACTTATAGTTTGAGACATCAAAACCGTCTATTAAAGATTTATATAAAAGCTTTTTTTGATACAGTATAGTTAAAAAATATACAGAATTACTTCTTGCTGCAGCATCTCTTATAAGCAGCATAGCAGGAAATGCCATCCTGTTTATATTGTCCACTTTCAAGCAGGCATCTGCGAACATGGTCAAAAAATCATTATCCTTTTTATTATATAGATATATTTTAGCTCCAAGTGTGCAAGCCTCTCTGTAGTGCTTTTGTTTATATGCTCTATATACATCACCTTTATCTACACCAAAAGCAAAAATAGTTATTACTAAAAACATAACAAAAAATCTCATTTAAATACTCCGTTTTTTATATTTGTTAAAAGTATTTTGATCTTTTTGGAATTGTTTACCATTAAATAGGCGCTAAGTGCATTAATGGCATCATTTTTTTTGCCAAGTTTTACTTTATTTTTTGCAAACATTATCCAACTCTCCTCACTTGAACTGTCTATACTGTTTGCCGTAGTTGCCCAAAGCAATGATTTTAAATAAAGCCTCTTTTTATAATACTCCTTTGAAATCAAAATAGCATAAAACGCTCTTCCGGTTTCATTGTATCGCTCTTTAAGATACTTTAGTTTGTCTATTTTTTTACTGGAGATTATAATCTTAGCCTTTTTTGGCTTCTTGATATTTGGCAAAATCTCTTGTTTTTGTTTTTTTGATGATGCTTTGGTATTTGACAAATTACTCTCTTGAGTCAAATTACTTTTACTCTTATTTGATTTGTCTGCATTTTTTGCTTTTGGCTTATTGGTACTATTTTTTTCACTGTAGATATGGGATAAAAATTTTGTGTTTAACTGTAACATATCACTGTTTTTGGTGTTTTTACCTTTCTTTAAAGGTATATTTTTCTTGATTTTATTTTTTATAGTTACAGCCAAGGAAATCTTTTTTGCTTTTATACTGTTTTCTTCCATTGTAGAGATTTTACTTATATTTTTATCTTCTTTTGTAATTGTTTTATTGTTTTCACCGGTGCTGTTACTACTGTTTGTATTGTTTTTATCGATTGTATTGTTTTTATCGATTATATTGTTTTTTTTGATTGGTTTAACAGCTTTGGCTTTAAGGAGAGTATTTTTTATCTCTTTTGTATCTGCCTTATTTTGTAATACACTTTTTGACTTTTTGATATCAGTTTTTATATATGGATTTAAAAATTGGTTAAAAAATCCCAAATAATAGAGCAAAGAAACTCCTACTAAAATAAAAACACTCAATATATATAAAAAAATCTTAAGATATTTTTTTCTTTTGTATCTCTTCCACTTATCTTCAAGATTTCTTATCTCATTGACATTAAGCATTTATATACCCCAGACTTATTGCAGTCATCTCAATAAACTTGTGATTTATCATTTGTGAATTTATTTTGCTTGGTTCGACTTTGTCATAATATTCACAAATTTCAAAAAGTTTAAAAAGGATTTTGTTTGTCTCCCTTAAATTGCCTTCAGAAAATTCATATATCATTTTATACTGCTTTTTAGAAAGTTTTCCAACAAATTCAAACATATTGTGATATAAAAACTTCTTTTCTATATAGAGTTTAAATTCATCATATGAAATATTTTTAAGTTCAACACTCTCCCAAATCCTAGTCTTAAAATAATCTTTGGCAAAGATATCCTCTTGACTTTCCGTTTTGTGAACCGTAAAGATAAATTTGTATTTTCTCGTATCTGCAAGAAGTCTTATTTTTTCTACTATGGCTGAGGGATAAAGTTGGGCTTCATCTACAAAGACAGGTATCGGGTAAGCCTCATGCTTTGACTTTTCATTAAGAGCTTTAAAGAATTCATCAAATGTTTTTATAGAGGGACACTCCTCATTAAAAGAGTTTTCATATATGTATTTTACAAATTCGCTCTCTTCAAAGAAGGGTGTTGGGATAAATATGATGGATTTTTTTTTTGATAAATCCCTATAAATTTTTTTAAGAAGAAAAGTTTTTCCTGTTCCTGGTTTACCATAAAGCAAAGCAAGTTTTATGGGCTTATCAAGTACTTCAAGAAGTTTTTCATAAGCTATTACATAGCTATCTAGATTTACATAATCATCATCATATATATCACTAAATATATCTTTAGCTAGTGTATAACTACTTTTCGAGTACATTGTCATATCCTAGCTGCCTTAAAGATATATTTTTATGATCTTTAGTGCTGACTATTCTAGGAGTTATTACAAAAATCAATTCACTTACATTATTTGTAGTTGTTTCGCTTCTAAAAAGGTTACCCAATATTGGCAGCTCTTTAAGTCCCGGTATTCCATTTTTAGATATATTTTTACTCTTTCCTATAAGTCCTCCGAGTATAATTGTATCACCATTTTTAACCC
>JALVWW010000079.1 GCA_027023175.1 Campylobacterales bacterium | reverse complement strand
CCAATATGAACTCTTTGAGATTTGGAAGTATTAGAAAAAATGATAAAGTGGGAAAATATCAAAGGTATTTAGTTCGTGGTGTTGTTGCTGGTATAGGAGACTATGGAAACTGCATGGGAGTTCCTACTGTCGGAGGTGAGACCTTTTTTGATGATTGTTATAACGGTAATATTTTAGTCAATGCTTTTACTCTCGGAGTTTGTAAAAGCAATGAGATATTTTATGGAAGAGCCGAAGGTGTAGGCAATCCGGTCATCTATGTAGGAAGTAAAACAGGAAGAGACGGTCTTGGTGGAGCCGTTATGGCAAGTGATAGTTTTACCGAAGAGAACAAATCTCTAAGACCAACTGTTCAAGTAGGAGATCCTTTTACTGAAAAACTTTTGCTTGAGGCTTGTTTAGAGCTTTTTAAGCATGATTATATAGTAGGTATCCAAGATATGGGAGCGGCTGGGCTTACAAGTAGCTCTTTTGAGATGGCTGGAAGAAGTGGAAGCGGTATGGTAATGCATCTTGATCAAGTTCCGGCAAGAGAAAAGGGGATGGAGCCGTTTGAATTTATGCTAAGCGAATCTCAAGAGAGGATGCTTATATGTGCCAAAAAAGGGTATGAAGATAAAGTTCTTGAGATATTTCAAAGATGGGAGCTAGATGCTAAAATCATAGGAGAAGTAACAGATACGGGCAATATGGAGCTTTTTTGGCATGGAGAAAAGGTGGCTGATATACCGATAGATCCTGTTGGTGAAAATGCTCCGGTACTTGATAGACCTATTAAAAGACCTCACTATTTAGATGAAATAAAAGAGATAAAAGCAGATATAAACTCACTAAATGTCAATGAAGTATTTGATAAACTTGTAGCATCTCCGGAGGTAGTAGATAAGTCTTGGATATATAAGCAGTATGATTCAATGGTACAGACAAACACTATAAAAGCTCCCGGTTCACTTGATGCTTCAGCTATAAGAGTAAAAGAGAGCAAGGTTGCGCTTTCATTAAGTAGTGATTGCAATCCTAGATATTGCTATATCGACCCTTTCAAAGGTGCGGCGGCAGCTGTGGTAGAGAGCGGAAGAAATGTAGCTATGAGTGGAGCAATTCCTAAAGCTATAACAGACTGTCTAAACTACGGCAATCCTGAAAATCCGGAAATCATGTGGCAATTTGCCAAAGGGTGCGAAGGTATCAAAGAGGCTTGTAAAGAGCTAAATACTCCTGTTGTTAGCGGAAATGTATCGCTATATAATGAAACAAACGGTGAAGGGATTTATCCTACTCCTGCTATTGTAATGGTGGGGGTAAATGAAGATGCTAACAAAACAATTCCTAGCTTTTTTCAAAAAGAGGGTAACAGTATCTATCTTGTCGGAGAAACCAAGAGTGATTTTGGCGGAAGTTTGCTTTTAAAAGAGATGTTTTGGGAAGTAAGCGGAACTCTGCCGGAGTTTGATTATGAAAAAGAGTTAAAGCTTTGGAAACTTATAAGAGATGCAAATGACAAAGGTATCATCAGTGCTGCCAAAGATGTAAATGTCGGAGGTATTGCCATAGCTTTATATAAAATGTCGGTTTTAGCCGATAAAGGTATCAATATAACAAGTGATTTTAAAAATCCTCATGATATATATAGTGAATCATTTAGTAGGGCAATAGTTGAGATAAATAATGATAAAGCTTTTGAGAGTTTGGCAAATGAATCGGGTTTAAGTTATAAAAAACTTGGAGTAGTTGAAGGGGATAAATTTATCTTAGATGAGATAAGAAGAGATATAAAAGTTTTAAAAGATATTTACTTTAACTCGTTTAAAGAGTTGATAGAGAGTGATTTGTAAGATAATGATAAAAAGAGTTCTTTTTATTTTATTGCTTAGCTTTGTATCTCTTTTTGCCAAAAAATGTGCTGATCAGTATAATAATGAAGCTTTTTTGGATGCTCCTTTGAGAGTCGGCGATATCTTTGATGATGGACTTAAAGGTTTACCCCTTTTTGGAAGTGCTAAAATTTATAAAAAATTGGGATATAAAAAGATAAAAATTGATGGAGAAACTTGGTATATCAAGCCAAACTCTTTTAAAAAAGAGGGTGATTATATCTATCCTGTAGTATCTGGACTTTGGAAATATCATGTTGACAAGAGTGGTTTTGTTGATGAATTTGATTTAGCTGATGCTTATAGCTATAAAGATAAAGTAGAGAGTGTAGCAAATGAGATAAACAGTGATTTTGAGGGTTTGTGGAGTAAATGGGGAGGTGATGAGTATGCTTTTAAGCTTTTACCCGAAGATGCACAGCTTAGATATGAAAAATTTTATCTTAGTTTAAATGTCTATCTTTATGGGGTTGAAGAGGATGCAACAAATCTAAAAAATACAGTTGTAAACTACCACTTTTTAAACTATACAAATGAGGTAAATCAATTTTTAAAATGTAAAAAAGTTAGGAGATATAGATGATAAAAAAAAGAGCACTTTTGAGTGTAAGTGATAAAGATGGCATTGTTGAGTTTGCCAAATCCCTTGAAGAGATTGGTTATGAGATAGTTTCAACAGGCGGGACTTTTAAACTTTTGAAACAAAACGGTATAAGTGCTATAGAGATAGATGAAGTTACAAAATTTCCAGAGTGCTTTGAAGGAAGAGTTAAGACTTTAAACCCTTATATCCATGGTGGTATTTTATATCGCAGGGATAAAAAGTCGCATATAAAAGAGGCAAATGAATTAAAAGTTAGGGCTATTGATTTAGTTTGTGTTAACCTATATCCATTTAAAGAGACTATCCAAAAGACGGATGATTTTGAAGAGATTATTGAAAATATCGACATTGGCGGTCCGACGATGGTAAGAAGTGCCGCTAAAAATTTCAAAGATGTTTTGATCGTTACCGATAAGAGAGATTATGATAGTGTTATAAAGGCTTTAAAAGAGGGGAGTGATAGTGAAGAGTTTAGAAGAGATTTGATGATAAAAGCTTACTCTCATACAGCAAGTTATGATGGTATGATAGCAAACTATATGAATGAGAGATTTAACGAAGGCTTTGGTGAGAAGCAATTTATCGTAGGTAATAAAGTAGCCGATACAAGATACGGGGAAAATCCTCACCAAAGAGGGGCTTTGTATGAATTTGACAACTTTTATACCAAAAATTTCAAAACTCTTAAAGGCGAAGCTAGTTTTAACAACCTTACAGATATAAACGGTGCAGTTAAAATTGCAGCGGCTTTTGGTGATGAAAAAGCAGTATGTATTGTAAAACACGGTAACCCTTGCGGTTTTGCCATAAAAGATACTCTGCTTGAGAGTTATACAGAAGCGTTAAAGTGTGATCCTATCTCAGCCTATGGCGGAGTAGTTGCAGTAAATGGTGTAGTCGATAAAGAGTTGGCGCTGAAAATGAATGAGATATTTTTAGAAGTTATCGTAGCCGGTAAGATAGACAAAGATGCCCAAGAAGTTTTTGCAAAGAAAAAAAGGATAAAGCTTTTTGAATTTGGAAATGATAAGCTTTTGGTAAATGATGATAAATATGACTTTAAACATATAAACGGCGGTTTTGTTTTTCAAGATAGTGACATAGTTAAAGATGAAGAGATAAAAGAGGCTCAGTTAGTCAGCAAAAAGGCAGCTTCAAAAGATGAGCTTAAAGATTTGGAAATCGCCTATAAAGTTGCGGCACTGACCAAGTCAAACTGTGTAGTTTAT
>JALVWW010000078.1 GCA_027023175.1 Campylobacterales bacterium | reverse complement strand
CATTCTATATATGGTCCTTCAAGCAGGTCTATGCAGTATGGGATAGCTGGAAAGACTGCATCTAGGCACTCTCTTATGGACTTTGGTTTGCCGGGGAGGTTTACTATAAGGGTTTTGCCTCTTATGCCGGCTGTTTGTCTTGAGAGGATGGCTGTGGGGACGTATTTTAGGCTCACTTGTCTCATAAGTTCACCAAATCCGGGCATCATTTTATCACATACCGACTCGGTGGCTTCCGGGGTTACATCTCTTTTTGCAGGACCTGTTCCGCCTGTGGTAACTATAAGGCAGCAGCCCTCTTTGTCAGCCATTTCTACAAGAGCGTTTTCTATACTCTCCTGATCATCTGGGATAACTTCATATATCTCTCTCCATGGGCTTTTTAGGTAGTCATTTAATGTATCTATGATAGCTTTTCCTGAAAGATCTTCATAAATTCCCGCACTAGCTCTATCTGATGCTGTTAATATCCCTATCTTTATATCTATATCCATTTCTAGTTCCTTCATTTTTCATTTTTAATTATTCATTTGAACAATATGTCCCGACCGGTTAAAATAATAAACGGTAGCAAAAGTTTTGAAAAACTCTTTTGCTGCTTCAGTGTTTATTATCTTGTCAAGTTTTCCAAGATATACCTCTATCTTGGTGCCTCTTTTTGTAATTATATCCAATTTTTCTTTATCCCACTTGTAGTTTAAAAGCTCTTTTAGCTCCTCAGCTGTTCCTTGTTTTTTATATTTTGATATGTCTGTCTCAAGAGGGTAGAGTACATTTTGGTAAAAGTTTTTTAGATAATTTTGCTTATCTTTTTTAAATGCCATAAACTGAAGTCTTTTAAACTTTTCACCTCTATCTTGAAAAAATGCGGGTGAAAAAAACTGCAGGGTATCAATTCTATTTTTGGAAGAGTAAACATACTCAAAAGCTTTTATCGCTCCATAGCTAAAACCTGCTATACAAAAGTCACTCTTTATCAAAAAATTTTCAAATAACTCCTGCTCATTTTCAAAGCAAAATCCGCTAAAATATCTCATTGACTATACTCTTTAGCTCCTCTTTTGTCACTATCTCATCTTTTAGCATTTTTTCTTTTATGGTTTTAAGGGCATCCTTGTATCTTTCTAGGAATTTTTTGACATCATCTTTTGCCTCTTCAAGTATATTACTGCTGTCAAGTTTGTTTGGATATATACTGTTGCCCATGCCGTACTTTTCTACCATCAGATTTGCCAAATCTTTTGCTTTTTGCAAGTCATTTAAAGCATTTGAAAATTTGTCCTGATAAAAAAGTTCGGTTGCCGTCATACCTGCTAAGTAAACTTTTATCTTTGAAAGCATTTCACTTCGAGACTCTATCTCCTTGTCTATATCCTTTATACCGTCACTGACAATGGAAACTTTATCAAAGCTTACATCATACCAGTATGCACAGAGTGCCTTGGCTGACTGATAAAGGGCCTGGATATCCTTTTCTTCATTTGAAAATGAGAGGATTTTCTTTTTGCCAAGAAGTACTTTGTCCCTGACCGCGTAAAAGTCACTCTCTTCTATGACTCTTGAGCCTCTTTTTAGAGCATTTATAGCCGCTTCGTTTACCAGAGTCGAGAGTGCCGCTCCGCTGAAGCCTACTGTAATCTCTGCTATGTTTTTAGTATTTACTTTGTGTTTTTTATCTTTTAGATAAATGTTGATGATGGCTTCCCTTTCAATCTTATCAGGAAGTGAGACAAAAACTCTCCTGTCAAATCTACCTGAACGCAAAAGTGCCTCATCCAAAACCTCTATCTTGTTTGTTGCCGCTATTATTATGACTCCCGAACTATCCTCAAATCCATCCATCTCTGAAAGGAGTTGGTTTAGAGTTGACTCTCTCTCATCGTTTCTAAGTCCTCCTCTTGCTTTTCCGACGGCATCTATCTCATCTATGAAGATGATAGATGGTGCATACTTTTTGGCGTAGGCAAAAAGTTCTCTTACTCTTTTGGCTCCAATTCCTACATAAATCTGCACAAAAGATGAGCCGCTTTGGTAAAAAAACGGTACATTTGCTTCGCCTGCCACTGCTTTGGCTATCATAGTCTTTCCAACGCCCGGAGGTCCTACCAAAAGTACGCCTTTTGGAAGTTTGATACCAAAATTTTTATATTTGCTCGGATTTCTTAAAAAGTCAACGATTTCAGTTAGCTCCTCTTTTACTTCACTTATGCCTGCTACATCTTTGAAAGTTATATTTGAGACTACAGGCTTTATGGGGGTGCTCATAAAACTGTCTATATCAAAAGCCTGCTGTTTGGTTCTTTTTTCCTCCATTTTGCTTCTTGCTTGCATATCTTTTTTTCTAAGATAGAGTATAAAAGCAAATATCATTATAAACAGTATCACTCCGCTAGCAAGGTCGCTTACAAAAGTACTGTTTTCGGCAATATTTAGAGGAACTTTTTTGATCAACTCTTTTATATCCACACCATCTTTTACTATCTTGTATTTTGTGCCGTTTTTTGTTTTTAGGATGATTTCATCCCCATCGATGGTGGCACTTTGTATATCATTTGTGTCAAGAAGCAGTTGATATGTTTCATAGTTTATGCTGCTTGCCTGGTTTTTAACATATGCAAACGCAAACAGAGCCAAAAGAATTACCAAGGCAATGACACTGTAGATAAGTTTTTTATTTTTAAAATTCAGCATAATTCATATCCTTTTTTACCTCATATTCATTTATCTTAAGCCATTCATTTTGCAAATCTTTACTTGATTTTATCCTGATTCTGTTATAAAACTGATCAAAACCGGTAAAGTAACCATCCTTAAACTCTTCAACTAATACTTTAAGAGGTTCATTGCCTCTTTTTCTAAAGTTGTAATTTTTCTCTTCTATAAGTTTTGTTACTTTTGTGTGTCTTAGCTTGGCTATATCTCCTTTGATATCATCTTTCATATCAGATGAAGGAGTACCCTCTCTTTTGCTGTATGTAAAGCAGTGGATATGAGTAAGAGGTAAAATTTCAAGCTTTTTATATCCATCTTCAAATCTCTCTTCACTCTCGCCCGGGTGTCCTACTATAAAGTCAGTCCCCAAAGCAAAACCTTTGTCACTTAACTCTTCAAAAAGTTTTATATCGTTTTTGAAACTGTTTCTTCTGTGCATTATCTTTAACATCTCTTCGTTGGTATGCTGAAGAGCTATGTGCAGATGCCTCTCAAGCCAATCCTCATCCAATATCTCTTTAAAGTCATTATCTATCTGTACGGGTTCTATGCTTCCTAGCCTTATGCGCTTGACTCCTCTTATGAGTGAAATTTTTTTTAAAAGTTTGCCAAGAGTTGTGCCTTTGTCTTTTCCGTAGCTTCCTATGTTTGTACCGGTCAGGATAAATTCGTTATAGTCGTTTTGAGTGAGTATCTCAATCTGCTTTAAAATCTTTTCTTCATCCTGGCTTCTTGCATCACCTCTGACATACGGGATGATACAGTAGCTGCACCTAAAGTTGCAACCTTCTTGAATTTTTATGAAAGCTCTGTTTTTTCCTTCAAAGTCATACACTATGCTTTTTTCTACTGAGTTTAAATCACCTATTTGGATAAATCTCTCGCTGTTTTTTAAGATTTGGTTGATATTCTCTTTTTCTGAGTGCCCAAAAACTCCAAAAACTTTTTTGTCATTGAAAAGCTGTTCCCCCTTGCTGATAGCCCCACACCCTGCATAGACAACTTTTTTACCAAGCTTTGAAGCCTTGGATATATAGCTTC
>JALVWW010000077.1 GCA_027023175.1 Campylobacterales bacterium | reverse complement strand
TATGAGTGCAAGGCGGTTTTGCTTTGGCATAGCCGTAGCTATGTTAAAGTGAAACCAACGAAACAATCGTGCACTTTAAAACTCACCCAAAGGGCATTATAGAATGAGGCATCCTACTTCGTTAGAAAATTTCCACCAAAGACAGGGCTATGCTGAAAACTTTCTGCCTCGTATTATACCACATTCTAAATGGGGATGATGTGATATAGGGTGTAAGGTTAGTTTTATGCCACCCATACTCTATACCGCCACAAAGCTCGAGTGCATTGTTATATCCCAATTTGTCTCTTAAAAAATTTCCCACTACTTTTGTCCTATTTGCATGAGCACATACAAGGATAAATTTTTCATCTTTATTTTTTACGATATTTTCAAACTCATTTAGCCAAGTTTGCATATCATAAGCACCTTTTTTATCAAAAAAGGTAAGCAAAGCACTTCCTTCTATGATGCCGGTCATTTTCCATTCACTTACTGTTCTAATATCTATAACTTTTACTCCTTCTTCTTGAAATTTTAAAAGTTCACTATCATCAACACACTCTATATCTCTCAACTATTTTTTTCCTTTTTTTTAATGGGTTTTAAGTAGTACAAATGCACTCCGTTATTTCCAACCGGAAATTGAAAATACTCTCTTTGTTTTAAAATTTTGCTTATTTCACTATTTTCATCATCAATGTCACCAAAATATCTTAATTTTGCGGGACAAGTTATCTGACATGCGGTAGTGCTCTCACCTCTTGCAAGCCTGGTGTCGGAACAAAATATACATTTATCTACAAATTTTCTTTTATCATCAACATATCTTGCATTGTATGGACAAGCCTCTATACACTTCATGCAAAGTATACACTTATTGGCCTCAGTTATAACAACTCCATGTTTATTATGATATATAGCATCTACCGGACATGCCTCTTCACAAAAGGCATTTGTGCATTGATTGCACTGTTTTGGCATAAACTCATCTCTATTTTGGCTAAGCTCATAAAAACTTCCGCCGCTCTCATGAACTTCAATCCAAAGTCTATGCTTGTCTGCACCTCTTATGATACCATTCTCCTCTTTACAGGCCACTTCGCAAGCTCTACAATTGATACAAAGCTCATAATCAAATGCCATAGCATATTGTGACATCATACCTTCCTTATCTCTACATTGGTTTCATTCATTACAGCATCACCGTAGCTTCTTTCCATTTTATCTTCTATTATCTCATTATCACTTGCTCCAACATCTTTGGCATTTTCCATCATAGGTGAAGTTACACCAAATCCATGAGCAAAAAAGACAACATCCGGAGCTATTTTATTGGTTACAAAACTTTTTATCCTGATAGAAGATATTGAACTTTTTACCTCCACAATATCACCGGTTTTTATACCTTTAATTTTTGCAACTTTTTCATTTATCCATATATGATTTGAGTAGTAAATTTCTCTTAGCATCACATTATTTGCCGTTGCACTTTGGGTATTATAAATAGTTCGTCCCGTTATCAGTCTAAACTTTCCTTTTGGTACAATATAATCATACTCATCTCTCCATCTTGGAAACTCATCAAGTCCATACTTTTTCATCTTTGGCAATTTACATTTTACCTTATAATTTGGATTGGTACTATAATATTTTTTATCATCAGGATAATATTCGTAAAAGTTATTTTCTATCATTTCATGATATTTTTCCATATCAGGATACCATACTCCTTTGATTTTTAATGATTTGTAAGCATCTTCTCCGTAAGTTTTTACTATAAATTCTTTATTTCTTTGTGATATGCTTTTTTTATAAGCCTCACTTAAGTCATATCCACCCTCTTTAAAAGCTTTTTCTTCTCCAATATCTTCAATAGTATCTTGCAACTCTTTATCATATTTTTTACTTACTTCAAAAAGAGGCTTTGAGAGTTTGCTGCCCAATCCTTTTAAAATATCATGCAAAGATTTACTTTCATATAGAGGTTTTACAACTTGATTTCTAAGTGCCAAAGATGGCTCAAGCCTATTGAAACTAACAACCAGGTCCTCTCTTTCAAGATAAGTACACTCCGGCAGTATCACATCTGCCATCATAGCAGTATCACTTGGCATAGTATCTATTACAACTACCAAATCCATGCCTAAAAGCATCTTTTTACTCTTTTTTATATTTGGGATGCCTTGCATTATATTGTGTTTTCTTATAAACATAGCCCTCACACTATATGGTGCAGTACCATTTAAAACCATTTCTCTAAAATTAAGCCAACTTCCGGCTTTTGCAGAGCCATAAGCAATACCTTGCAAATCAAATCTCTCTTTTGCATTATCATATAATGGTTCATTAAGTTCTACAATCGGGGATTTTAAATGTTTGCCATATATTATGCCACCCTTTCTATCAAGTGAACCTGCAAGAGCATTTAGTATAGCCATAGCTCTTCTAAACTGAAAATCACAGCTACTTCCTACACTTCTTCTTCCGGGATAAAAAAGAGGATTTTTAGCTTTAAAAAATTCATAAGCAATCTTTTCTATCTCTTGATATGGTATTGCCGTTTTACTCTCAGCCCATTTAGGAGTATATTTTTGTGATAAAATTAACTCTTTATATTCATTAAAATTATGAAAATGCTCATCTATCAACTCTTTATCATACAACTCTTCTCTAAGAGCAATATAGGTCAAACCAAGAACAAAAGCTAAATCACTTCCGGGATTGATAGGAAACCACTTATCTGCCTTTGAGGCAGTAACAGTATATCTTGGATCCAAAACTATAACTTTTGCATCTCTTTTTCTAATTAAATCTACACTATCTGGAGTTATCAAGGATTCAAGTCTATTTGCACCTGCAAATATAACATAATCACTCCCTTCAACATCAGGCTCACCCACAGTTCCAGTTGTAAGTATATATGCACCAAGTCTTGTATTTAAACAGATTGAACCTTCATCTAAAAAATTACTACTTCCGATCTTCCCTTTAAAAAATCGTATCATTTCATCTTTTTCAAATCCCTCTCCATTACAAAATGCTATCGTTGAACGGTTGTCTCTCTCTTTTTCAAGTATAGTAACCAATTTTTTTTCTATATAGGTATATGCTTCATCCCATGTGACTCTTTTATATTTTCCTTCACCTCTTTTACCAATTCTAACAAGTGGATATTTTAGCCTATCAGGATCATAAAGTGCTTGAATACCTGCATTTCCCTTAGGACAAAGCATATTTCTACTTTTTGGAAAGTATGGATTTGGATCAAGCTTGGTGACAATACCATCTTCATCAACTCTCGCAAAACCTGCACATTTATTTCTACACATATTACAAAGATATGGTATCTCTTTAGCTTTATTATTGGATGTTTTTGTTGTAAAGCTAGGAAGCTTGAATGTTGAGGCTATAGCACTACTACCATATACCATCAAAGCAACACTTCCTTGTAAAAATTTTCTTCTTGATACCTCTATAACCATAAAAAGCTCCACATTATATAATCCCAAATTTTACAATAAACTTCAATGATGAGTGCTATCACAATAAACTCTATTGTAAAATTTGAGATAAAGAAAAGATTATACAATATTGTCTATACTATTTTTCTTTAATACAGTTAGATAAAACTATTTTTGATAAAGATATAAGATTTTAGAATGTAGGTTTTAGGATTAATATTAAAAAATATAGAAAGTTTTTAAAGAAATTGACTGTTTAAATATTTACTATTCACGAGTCACAAGAATTAACTCAAACCGGCAGCGACCTACATT
>JALVWW010000076.1 GCA_027023175.1 Campylobacterales bacterium | reverse complement strand
TTTGCAGATGCTTTGCGCTCAATCCTTAGACAAGACCCCGATATCATCATGGTAGGTGAAGTAAGAGATGAAGAGACTCTAAATATTGCCGTCCAGGCATCACTCACCGGTCACCTGGTATTTACCACACTTCATACCAATGATGCTCCAAGTGCCATAACAAGGATGGTGCAAATGAATTTGGAACCTTATTTGATATCTGATTCGCTTGTTGGAGTAGTGGCTCAAAGACTGGTCAGAAAGATTTGTCCACATTGTAAAAAAGAGTATAAGCCTACAAAAGATATCATGCACAAAATTGAGAAATATCTACCCGAGCAGTATAAATTTTATATGGGCGAGGGGTGTGAAAGATGTTCATTTACAGGATATAACGGCAGGACAATGATAAATGAGATATTAAAAGTAAATGAAACTATTTCCCATATGATTTCTATAGGTATGAATAAGTATGAGATAGCCAAAAAAGCTGAGGAAGACGGAAGTTACAGTCCTATGATAGTAGATGGTATCAAAAAAGCGATTGACGGTGTTACAACTATCGATGAAATACTTAGAGTTACAAGATGGTAAAAGGCTTGAAAAGTGGCATATTTTAAAATCTCTTATCTAAGAAATGGTGAAAAACTGGAATATATCACTAAAGCTGAGATAAAAATTGAAGCTATAAAGGAGTTTAAAGAGAACCCAAAGGGGATATTTTTAAGTATCGAAGAGATAGATGAGCCTTTTGAGATAAAGTTAAAAAAAATAGGTGCCTATATAAAAGAGAAATTTTTCAAAAAAAAGATACCGCCCCTTTCCTATATCGCTACCCTAAGACAGATGGCTGTTATGCTTGATGCGGGAATTCCTATCAACACTACACTGAAAACTGTCATAAGGACATGTGACAACAAAAGGGTAAAAGAGATATTTGAGGAGCTTTACAGAGATATAGAATCAGGTGCAAATCTTTCCGACTCACTTAAGAGATTTGAGGATGAAGTTGGAAAGTTGTCTGTTGTGATGATTGAGCTTGGTGAAAAGATAGGGTTGCTTGCAGAGTCCATAAACAAGCTTGCAGACTTTTTACAGGAGATTTATGATAACAGAATGAAACTCAAAAAAGCTACAAGATACCCTCTTTTGGTTATAGTGGCCATGATAATATCATTTAGTCTTGTTATAGTTTTGGTGATTCCACAGTTTATGGACATCTTCAATGAGTTTCAAGCACAATTGCCCTTTCCAACCAGACTCCTTATCTGGATAGAAGGGGCTATAAGAGACTACAGTTTGTACATGCTAGGTGGAGCTATTTTGATATTTGGTGTACTTAACAGGATTTATAAAAAAAATGATAATTTTCACAGGTTTATTGATAGAGCTATGTTGAAAGTTTATATAGTAGGAAGTGTTATATATCTTTCTATGGTCGGCAGATTTGTTTATATATTTGACAGGCTTATATCTTCGGGTCTTCCTATCATAGATGCTTTAAAGACAGCTATAAGTGTTGTAGATAATAAGTACCTAAAAGAGAAACTTGAAGGAATTTCCCAAAGTATAGAAGAGGGCAACTCTTTGACAAACGGTTTTATGCAAACAGGTCAGTTTGACAATATTGTAACCCAAATGATTGAAGCAGGAGAAACCAGCGGTTCACTTGGAAAAATGCTTGATAAAGTATCTATCTACTATAAAAACAAGTTTCAAAATCTTGTAGATAATGTTTCAACTATGATTGAACCCATACTTATAGCCGGTATTGCAGGCTTTGTACTACTTTTGGGACTCGGCATATTTTTACCTATGTGGTCACTTGCCGGAGCGGTTGGAGGATGATAGCATGAATGATTTGCAAACAGGTACTATTGTAGTAGTTGTATTTAGTACCATTATACTTGGTGTGGGTCTGTGGATCATTCACAAGATAACCAATATTTAGTGATTAGTGATTAGTTGCAGGTTATGGATATGTTGTTGTAGTTTGTCGGGGTTGTTCCGTTTACATCTATAAGAAGTATATCTCCTGAATGAAGTACTTTGTTGCTATATGTCTCTTTGCAGGTTTTGTTTGGGTTTATGTATGAAGCATATATCCAGTAGTCGTTTCTATCAGGTCTTCCGGGGATATCGCTATTTTTTGCATCTTTGTCATACTTTACGCCGTTTGTTGCATTTGAAGCAGGTCCGGTAAATATGGAATAGGTAAAATCGCTGCTGTTATTTTCGTAAACTTTTTGAAATTTGTCAGAATTTGTAGTAGATCTTAAAAGAGCTCCGAAAGTTTGTCCATTTGCAGATAAATCATCGGGATATCCGATACTGTTTAGGGGGTGTATGCTGCTATTTTGGTTGTTACCCCAAGTAAAATCACCCTCATTGATACTCCACTCCCCGTGAGCTCCGTCTATTGCAGTGGCAACTGCCGACATCGTTGCGATCTCGGCAGTTTTTTTTGCACTATCTTTTACACCCAAAAATTTAGGAATGGCTACAGAAGCCAATATGCCTATAATAACGATGACAAAGATAAGCTCTATCATCGTAAAGGCTGATTTTTTCATATATAACTACAGTCCGTTTGTATAAAAATGATACTCATATGTCGGGTTGTTTGATGCACCTGTGTAGTAAACATTTGCTTTGTTTACCTGAGCGGTTCCGTTAACATCAATAAGTTCAATTGTTCCTGCTTCTACAACAGTTGGATTGATATCTGGATCATGAGAATTGGTAATATTTAAATCAACAGATGAAGGGTTAAATATCCAAAAATCATTTTTATCTGGTTTTCCCGGGATATCTTCTCCAGGATGATCAGTAGGATACCTAACACCATTTTGAGGGTCGCTAGCTTTCCCGGTTATTATAACAGGGTTAAAGTATAATCCGTCTTGATAGCTAAAAGCTCCATCAGTATTTAAAATGGTAAATCCCTCTATCTTTAAATTTCTTACTTTCTTGGCAACTTTTGCCAATACTGTTTGTGCATCATTTACTTTTTTAAAGAGGCTTCCTCTGTAAGTAATATCAGCTGTTGAGTCATTCATATCGGCTTCTGGCAGATTGTACCAGTTTACTTTAGTATCACCATAGTCGTCATATCTTCCTTCTTGCTCGGCAACCACTGCTGAATCTAGGCCATCCATTGCGGAAACTTCACTGTTTACTTTTGCTCTGTCTTTTACACCGTTAAATTTTGGTAGTGCGGTTGCGGCCAAAATACCTATAATAACTATGACAAATATAAGCTCTATCATAGTAAAACCATTTCTTTTCATAACTTCTCCCTTGTGAGTTTTTAAATTTTATGCATTATATACTAATATCGGTAAAATTTCTATAAAATTAACTATTAATTTTTATAACGAATGGTTTATTTATGGTAAAAAGTGTATTATTCTTAACTAGAAAATAAAAAAGGCCTACAAATGAATGAATTAGTCTCCATGTCGGTACAGATACATATATTTTTTGTATTTTTAACACTGGCACTTGCCGTTATCAATCTTTTTGTTGTAAAAAGCTGTAGTGACTATATAGCGATGACAAAAAAGTTTGAACTTTTCTCTCCTTTGTATTATTTGAGTTTGAGTGTGGTAGTGTTTACAGGCTCTGTTGTTTTGGCTGTTTTTAAATTTCATGCAAATCATGCTGTGTATCTTATGGTTTTTACTTCCGCCGTTGTCATTATAGGAGCATTTAAAGCACACAAACTTTTTAAAAAAACAAGAGTAAAAGATGTAAATACGCAGGAAATCTTTAGAAAATTTGCCGGAAAAAAATATCTGGTTGATATCGTCTTGATGTTGATTACCG
>JALVWW010000075.1 GCA_027023175.1 Campylobacterales bacterium | reverse complement strand
GAGTCAGGTCAGCCTCAAGTTCACTCAATAAGTCATTACACAACTCTACTCCGTCATCAATGCTGTGTCCTTTTACCGTATCGGTAAATAAAGAGCCCGTAAGCATAGTACTTTTACACCCTTTTATCAAAAAACTTATATCTTGTATTATTTCATCTTCATCTACATTTAAAAATATGGTAGTCTTTGCCTTTTTTTCAGGATTTACACATATTCCTTTGGCGTTATAGTTTTCCAACTTTCCAAAATTTTTGGGATGGTTAAAATGCTCTCTTAGCTCTTCTTGCTGCTCTTTTGTCATTTGTGGCGTCATATAAACATTCCTTTTAACATAAAAAATATCATAGCTGAAAGCAAAGCTGCAACCGGCACTGTCACTATCCAAGCTGCTACTATTTTTTTAAGTGCATCTCTTTTTACATATTTCTCTTTTTTGATACTTTTGATAGCTTTTTTCTCTTTTTTTATCTTTTTCTCTTCATCTCTTATCTCTTTTATAAGCTCAACTATCTTTTCATAATCTTCCAAAGTTTTATCATCTTTTTGCTGCAATTCCTTAAAGGTACTTTTTAACTCTTCAAGATGCTGTTTCTCTTCTTCAAGATTGATTCTTTCTATTTGGGCTTTATCTTCAAGATTTTTGACTCTATCAAGCCACTCTCTTAAGAATCCCACACCAAAGACTCCACCTATGGCTATATGAGTCGAACTGACCGGAAGTCCAAGCTGACTTGCTATGATGACAGTAATTGCCGCTGCAATTGCTATAGAAAATGCCCTTATCTTATCAAGCTCGGTTATTTCACTACCTACAGTTTTTATAAGTTTTGGACCGTAAAGCGCCAAACCTATAGATATACCAAATCCTCCCACAGCCATAACCCAAAAAGGAATACCTGCTTTTGGAGAGATAGCATTGTTTATAACAGCATCGCTTATTGCCGCCAAAGGTCCTACAGCATTTGCCACATCATTTGCACCATGAGCAAAACTTAAAAGTGCCGCAGCAAATACCAAAGGTATAGTAAAGTATGCACTTATACCTTTTCTACTGTCATCAGTTATAACGGTTTGTTTCAATTTTCTGGCTGTATAAAAATAAACTGCTACCGCAACTATAATACCTATGATATTTGCGGTTAAAAATGTAGGTTTTTTTGTATCAGGAAGTATATTGACAATACCATTTACAAATGTTGTGATATCAGGCCATATATGCTTGAAGCCTTTTAGCGTAAGATATGTTGCAAATGCCCATGCCATCACAGAGACATAAAATGGTATCCATTTTTTTGCACTCTTTATCCTATCATCTTGAAATATAATGGTTTTTTTGATGCCATATAAAAACAGAGCCGCTATAGCTCCGCCGATAGCAGGAGATATTATCCATGAAGCTACGATTTTACCCATTGTCCCCCATGCAACCACTCCAAAACCAAATGCGGCAATGCCTGCTCCCATGACACCACCTACGATAGAGTGTGTAGTTGAAACCGGAGCCTTAAAATATGTAGCAAAATTAAGCCAAAGAGCAGCGGCTAAAAGTGCTGCCATCATCGCCCAAATAAAAGAGTGGATATCAAATCCGAAAGAGTGGATATCAATGATACCCTTTTTTATGGTTTGTACGACATCACCACCCGCTATCAACGCTCCACTTGCTTCAAATATAGCCGCTATCGCTATAGCTCCAGCCATTGTCAAAGCTTTTGAGCCGACTGCGGGACCTATATTGTTTGCAACATCATTTGCTCCTATATTCATAGCCATATATGCACCAAATAAAGAAGCAACTATTAAAAATGTATTGTTTTCAACTCCTCCTTTGTTTATATAAACATACAAAAATACCGCAAATACAAAAAAGAGGGCAAAGCCCAACCTTACCATACTCATTCTGCTAGATTTGATAGCCTTTTTTTCTATCTTTTTTATAGCATTGATTTCCAAGTTTATCCTTTACTGTGTTATGATTTTTTTCTTGAGATTTTTTATGATTTCATCTTGAACAGATTTAACATAATTGGTAATCTTTGTTCTTATAAAACTGTTGGGTTTTATCAAAAATATTACTTCATTGCCGGAAATACTGTAAACAGTAGCTCTTAAAGATATATTGTCAACTGCTATACTGTTTTTTGCAAAAAGTCTAAATTTTAGCACCAATTCACTATTTTTAAGCAGTAAAACTCTTTTGAGTTTATTTTTTTCAAGTTTTATCGCAATAGAATCAACCGAAATGGACTCTATTATCCCGTCACAAACTATACTGTTTTGATACTCTATCATTACTCTTATACTTTTTGGAGGCACTATTCGTACATTTTCTCTGTCCACTACAGAAATATCTTGAAATTCAAGATGTTTGATGCAAACCTGAAGTGTGTTAAAATCGTATTTGTAAATACTGCCTTTTATGATATATGGAAACTCTTTATGTTTTATATATAAAAATTCTTCATTTTGCCTTAGATAAAGCAACTCTTCATAGGTAGTTTTAAGACAAATACTTTTTCCGTCGTATGCGGTTATAAAAGCTTGTTCTTTTATGGGAATCCCCTTATAAAAGTTATAGAGCGTTACTTTCGAACTTTCTTCTATAATATTTTTTAAAGTATCTTCTCTTTTTTTATCATTATAAAAATCAAAAGAGCTGGTTCCGTAGATGATTTTACCGACAGGAAGTCTTTTGGAAATCACAAAATATCTGCTCACCCTTTTATAGGCACTCTCCAAAGTATCATCACTTGAAACCTCGGTGATGCCTACTCTGTCTATTCTTAAATCATATTCGTTTTGAAGTCTGTGCTGAACTCTTTTAAAAATAGTTATACTTTCATGAAGTTTTTTATTTTTAAAGCTTACCAAAAAACTATCTTTGTCATTGTAAAAGATAATCGCATAAGAAAAAAGCTCATATATTTCAGCCATTATTTTTTTAAAGAAAAAAGCATTATCCAAATCAACACTGCATTTAAACAATACAAGAGATAAAGGTTTGCCCTCATTTTTGGATCTTTTTATTTCTGATTCCAAAAGAGCCATATTTAAATAATTGTTGATACTCTTATATCTTTCCATGCATTGCCTACAACTTTTTATTACTTATTATAGTATAATTCACTTTAAACTTTATGGAGAAAACAGAAAAATGAAACAGTTGAAAGAACTTTTTTTACAAGATTTACAAAAAATTTATACACTTTTACAGCAAAGACAAAAAGAGTTGAACAGTTTTTATGAGATACTTGAGAAAAATATAGAAAACAAGAGTGATTTGATAGATGATTTTTTAAAAGATATCGGTTTGGATATCAACAAAGAGACAAGACTGAGTGCTATAAACAGGCTGGTAAATCTAAGAGATGAGTCCTTGGTGCAGGAGTTACAAAAGGCGGGTTTTGATGAAAAAGAGATAGATGATGCAAAAGAAAAAGCATATATCTGGACGAGTGATTATCACTTGAAACTTCATGAAAAACTGTTACATAAAATCGAATCACTAAAACTTTTAACTCCATTTTACAGAACTGTTTTAAAAGGAGTTCATGAAGTGGGGCTTGGCTTTACCAAATGGCAGTCTGCCTGGACTTCACACATCATCACAGGAGTAAACAGAGAATTACACAGGCTCTTTAACGGTGATGAAGAGAAAATTTATCAAATGCTAAATCAAAAAAATCTTTTTGAGGTTGATGAAGAGGGATATAAAGCAGACAGGTCGTACTCTGTTTTGACTAAAAAAGATAAAGAGTTTTTTCATGCTTCATATAAAGTTGCTTTTCCAAAAGATGTTGATAAGATAAGCAAAAA
>JALVWW010000074.1 GCA_027023175.1 Campylobacterales bacterium | reverse complement strand
AGTTGTTCTTTGTTTGTGGTGGGAACTATAACGGTAAACTCATCTCCGCCCAGACGGGCTACCACATCGGTGCCGGAGGTAACTATTTTAAGTCTATTTGCCACTTCTATAAGTATTTCATCACCTATGTCGTGACCTAAAATATCATTTACTTTTTTAAAACCGTCTAAATCCACAAACATTAAGGCAAAACCCTTATTTTCATATATGGACTTTGCTATAAAAGCATCTAACTCTTTTTCAAAATGACTTCTGTTTATCAAACCGGTTAAAAAGTCATACTTTGTACTCTCCTGCGTTTCATTCAAATCCTGATATAGGGAGTGATACTGTTTGTTTAGTTTGTAAAGAATTTTTAAAAAATACAAGGGAATTACCAAAAATGCTATAAGCCAACTTATAGCAATATCTATATGTGCTCTCCAAAAATCAGAAAGATATACTACCAAGCACCAGGCAATAATAGTATTGAAGATGACAAATCGTGAAATATTTATATCGTATCTACTGCTGTATCCTACAATATACCATAAAAGAAGCACAGGAAAATAAATAGCAAGAGATCCTAAACTTATAAGAGCTGCAGCGGTTAAAAATATATCTATAAATGACTCTATATAGATACGTGTAACTTCTAAAAATGTCGGTACAAATTTTATGATGATAAAATATATACTGTTTAATATAAAACCAAGTATAAATAGGCTTGTTATAGTCGCAGAGTTAAAAATATATCTTTTATGTAAATGGGGTGAAAGCAAATATGTAACCACTATGATTACTGCTATGATAAAGTATCTGATATATACTTGTTGTAACTCTTCTTTAAGTCGATTTTCCTCTGTTGTCATTTTTTATTATATGATGTTTGAAATAAGATAAATATTAATTTCTTATAAAATTTACTGTCATATCATAGTTTTGATGAATAGTTTGTGCAAATTTTTCTAAAAGTAGCAGAGCATTTAAGCCGTCATCTGGATAAGTTACTATGGTATCTTTTTTATCATCTATGGCATAAAACTCTTTGATACCGCAAGCTATATCATATGCCACATTCCAATCAGCTCCGGGAGAAAAAATAACTATATTTTTTTTACTTTTAAATATAATATCACTGTTTCTTAAAATTCTTGACAGGGTCTTTGCTATATCTTCGCTTAAGTTTTTATTTGATTTTATAAAAATAAGTGAAAAATCTCTGTGATATTTATCTTCATATCTCTCTATCAAAGCGATGTGATGCTTTATGACAGGAAATATATCTTTGAAGTCCAATTCTACACATGCCATAATTTAACCTTTATTTTTTTATACGACAATATTATCCAGGTTTTTGAATACAAAAATGTTCCAACCCTCTTTATAGCTGTAGAGCAATTGTAACTTATGTGCCCTTAAAATATTATCAACCAAATAAAGACCAAGACCAAAGCTGTCTTTTTGGTTGCCGTCACTAGTGAATGGCTCCATATACTCTTTGAGCTCTTTTTTAAGTTTTTGACCCCTGTTTCTAAAAACTATAGCTTTTTTATTTGCTATGATTTGGACTTTTTTGTCCGGAGAGTATTTTATGGCGTTATCTATCATATTTTTTATGGCTATACTGAAAAGTTTGAAATCAACTTTGACATTTATCTCTCCTGTCTTTATAAGTTCTATCTTTTCTTTGTCAACCATAGCCAAATCTATAGCCTCATCAATGATATCTATAAGTCTGAAACTTTTTTGTTCTATATTCATAAAACCACTGGAGATTTTCTCTATGGTGATAAACTCTTCTATTAAGTTATGCAGCTTTTCAAATACTGATATAAGTCTCTCTTTGTTTTTACCTTCCGGTAACATTTCTGCAGTAATTCTTCCTTTTGTGATAGGAGTTTTTAATTCATGCATGATATTTCTTAAAAAAAGAATTCTAGAGCTGTTAAGTCTTTTTATCTGTTTAACCGCATTGTCAAATGCATTGGCTACATCTGCTATCTCATCTTCATTGTCTGATTTTACATCTATATCCAAATCGCCTTTGGCAAACTTTTCTATCTCAATTTTTAATTTTTTAAGAGGCAAAAGTTTTTTAATAGTGAGTATATAGGCTATGATGATAAGTATCAAAATAGATACAAAAATAGAGCCGAAGATGATATTTCTGTTGGAGCTGTATTTTTTGTCTTTTAAAAGAAGAGAATATTTTTTGGTGGTAATGTACAGATAAGCATTCTTTTTGTTTTTAAGTATCAGAGCGGTTCCTATGGATGATGTATGCTGATATACTATAGGGGTATGATTTAGGATAACAAGTGCCTTTTTTATATCTTTTACAGGCTCCATATGAAACTCTTTTAAGAGTTTAAAAAAGTCTTTCAAATCCGGTGAAAAAACAAGCTGATACTGGATGGATTTGGACATGAGGGCGTATCTGTTCAAAAAGTTGCGTTTAGTTTGTTCTTTGTCGTACTGATAAAAAAGTACAGAAGTAAAGATGACTCCAATGGCAGCCATAATAAAGATAAAAGTGATACTTGAAAAGATAGAGGATTTTTTCATGCTATATATTTATATCCTATACCCCTGACTGATTTTATATGTTTTGGCTCCTTGGGGGATTCGCCGAGTTTTTGTCTGATTCTGCCAACTATAACATCTATGCTTTTGTTGCTACTCTCTTCACTTATCGCTTCGATATTGTATATAAGTTCTTCTCTGGAGACTACTCCTCCCTCTTTTTTCATAAGATAGCTAAGTATGCCGTACTCTGCGGCAGTAAGTTCGAGCACCTCTCCGTGATGCCTTATCTCCTGCTTCTTTTCATCCAAAATCAAATCTTTTTCTCTATTTTGTGTTTCAGGAGTTACGATGGTAGGCTGTCGTCTGAGAATTGTTTTTATCCTTGCTTCAAGCTCTCTTGGATTGTAAGGTTTTGGAAGGTAGTCGTCAGCTCCGTTTTCAAGAGCCGTTACCTTATCCATTATATCATGCCTTGCCGAAGAGATGATGATGGGTATGGAGCTCTCTTTTCGTATCTCTTTACAAACATCAAGTCCGTCAATGCCTGGAAGTGTCAGGTCAAGTATAATAAGATCAAACTTTTCATTTTCCAAAAGTGCAAGACCCAGGTAAGGGTCTTCCACATTTTTTATCTTTATATCAAACTGTTCAAGATACTCTGTAAGAATCTCTGCCAATTCCGCATCATCTTCTATCATTAAAACTTTTATCATAAATAAGCCTATTTGTTTTTATATACCAAAGGCAATACAAAATCACCTCTTTGCACATATATTATACCTTTTTTTGACTTATGTACAGCATTTTCATATTCGTTGATATTTTTTACAAGAGAACTGTTGACTTGAATAATGATATCACCTCGTCTAAAGCCCATTTTATCCGCTTGTGAACCATCTTTTACATCAAGTACCAATATACCTTTTATATCTTTTGGTATTTGATAAGTATATCTTACCTGTTTTGTTATATTTGTAAGCTTCAAACCTTTGATAACTACATTACTGTTTGCAGCTACTGTGTTTGAGCCCGGCATTTGAGTCAATTTGACTTTGAATGTTTTAATGATACCGTTTTCTCTTTCGACTTTGATGTTGGCTATCTCATTTGGCTTCATGGAACCTATTGTATTTTTTAAGTCATTAGCATCTTTTATCTTTTTGCCGTTTATCTCTATAATAAGGTCACCTCTTTTGATACCTGCTTTTTCCGCAGGCTCATCTTTTTGGACTGCCAAAACAAAAGCACCCTCTTTGTGATTATAAATGGATTTAAGACCACTGTTTAAGTCTGAAATAGACACACCAAGATATCCTCTTACGATTTTACCTTT
>JALVWW010000073.1 GCA_027023175.1 Campylobacterales bacterium | reverse complement strand
AAAGCTCGAAGCATCTGCTATAAATCCTCTCTACAAAAAAGAGGCACTATTATCATTGAAAAATTTAGTAAAAATTATGCAAAAAAACAACGGCTCTTTATATCACCAGACATATGACACCAATAAGCCCAAACAAAATGGTTTACTTGAAGATTATGCATATCTGAGTGATACCTTGCTGAGCGCTTATGGGACAACACTCGATAGCAAGTATCTTCAAAAAGCAGAGTCTTTAACCAATGAAGCGATAAAAAGATTTTACAAAAACGGCAGATGGTATTTAGACGAAGGAAAGATGACTTTAGCTGATGGAGATGATAGCTACTATACTGCACCGCTTTCAATCATGCTGAAAAACATACTAAATCTTGCGACTCTCAAAAGCTCATTGCACTTAAAGCATATCTTTGTGAAAACTGTTTTCAGCTTTAAAAACGAAATGCTGAAGCACCCCGTCCAATATGCCCAAATGGCAGATAATATTTTAAGATACAAAAAGAGAGTAGTAGTTGTAAAAAGCACCTATAAAAATCTCATCAAATACAAAAAAGAGATAGCGGGCATAAACTACCCCTTTTTGCTAGTAGAAGTTGTTGATGCAAACAACTTTCTAAGTTGTGATATAGAAAGCTGTTTTGGCTACGGAAGTTTCGATAAGGTAAAAAATAGTATATTATCCTTTCGACCTTCCCCTACAGAGTAATCTCTTTTATATCCGCTATATCTCTAAAAGTTTTATATATGGAGCTTATCAGATTTTTTCTGTTCATTTTTATCTTCTCATCTTCGACATTTACCATAACATTGTCAAAAAAGTTATCAATATAAGGTTTAAGAGAAAAAAGCTCTTCAAGTCTCACTTCATAGTCGCTGAATTCTTTGTCTCTAACATTTTTATATGCTTTATACAACTCTTTTTCTTCATTTTTTTCAAAAAGTAAAACATCTACACTTAAATCACTATTTATATCTACATCTTTTACTATATTTGAAACTCTTTTAAATGTTGTAAATATCTCTTTAAACTCACTGCTTGAAACTATCTTGTCAAGTGCTTCAACTTTTTTGGCAATAGTTGTTATATCTTTTTCTCCACTTGATAAAACTGCTTTTATCACAGAAGGATTTACATCAAAAAATTGATAAAGTCTCTCTATAAAAAACTCTTTTACCTTTTTAGTATCAATTTGTTTGTAATTTTCAGACAAATCAGCAAAAATTTTATCTATATTAAAGTCAAGATGATATTCAAGAACTATCTTTATAATACCGTTTGCCGCTCTTCTAAGACCAAAAGGGTCTTTGTTCCCTGTTGGAATCTTGCCTATTTCAAAAAGAGCCAAAATATTGTCCAACTTATATGAAAGTGCTACGATAGAGCTAAAAATGGTACTCGGTAGAGGCGAATCCTCACCGCTTGGTAAATATTGCTCTTTTATAGCTTGACACACTCTTATATCTTCTCCCATAGCCTTGGCATAATAATACCCCATGATACCCTGCAACTCAGTAAACTCATAAACCATTTCACTAAGTAAGTCTGCTTTTGAAAGCATTACAGCCCTTGAGACAAGCTCTTTTTCATTTAAGCCATACATATCACAAAGATATAGTGCTATCTCTTTTTCCCTAAGCTCTTTATCATAAATTGAGCCTAAGCCTTGCATATATACAATATCTTTTAGCCCATCATATTCAAGTCCATTTTTTAAGTCATTATCATAAAAAAAGATAGCATCACTAAGTCTCGCTCTTAAAACCTTTTCATTTCCTTTTATGATGAGCGAATAATCATCTGTAATAGCATTTGAAACTACTATAAAATGGTTGGACAGTTTATCATCTTTAAAAACAGGAAAATATCTTTGGTGCTCTTTCATTGATGTAATGATAACTTCACTTGGCAATCTTAAAAACTCTTCATCGAAACTTCCCAAAAGTGCAGTCGGATGCTCTGTTATAGCTACGATTTCACCCAAAAGCTCTTCATCTGTTTCTATGGTGATGCTATTTTCTTTTTCAATATTTTTAAATTGCTCCAGTATCCTTTTTCTTCTTTCATCCTGATACAGAATAACTCCGTTTTTATCAAGTTTGCAAAAAAAGTCTCCGGCAAAATCATAGCTGAACGGATCATAGCTTATCGACCTGTGAGGATATGAGAGATTGGATGATGTAACACCGTAAAGTTCAAACTTTTCTACCTTATCTCCCAGCATAACCCCTATCCATCTAACAGGTCTTATAAAGCTCTCTTCTAGACTTCCCCATCTCATGGATTTACCAAAGTTGAGTGATGATAAAAAAGTTTTTAGCATATCCTGTAAAAGCTCGTTAGAGGGTTTGCCTTTTATCTCTTTCTTAAAGTAAAGCACTTCTTTGCCGTTTTTTTGGGATTTGCCAAGCTTATCAACACTGACACCACATTTTTTTGCAAAAGAGAGTGCTGCGTTGGTAGGCTTGCCGTCTTTAAAAGCTATACTAAGAGGTGCGCCGTAAAGCTCCTGGATAGAATCGGGCTGTTTTGTCGGAAATTCTCTGTGCCACAAAACCATTCTTCTTGGAGTATAATAAAAATCAAACTCACAAAGAAGCGAATTGTCTTCTAAAACTTTACTCCACTTTTTATCAATATTCGGTAATTCTTTTAAAAAAGGAATAGCCGGCAACTCTTCTACGCCGACCTCTATCAGCAACGGTTTAAACATCAAACAACCTTTTAAAATTTAAATTTAAAATTTTTTGAATTTTATCTAAAATTAGCTTTTATCTTGATTTATTTTGTCTCTATGCTTTCGGGAAGACTGCAACATAAACCCCCGTACTAGAAAAATCATAAACAGCAAAAACGCTATCATCATAACAGTATCTAACATATCCACTATCCTTTTATTTGATATTTGTAGTATAGCACAATCTCAGATTCATTTTTATACCACATAATTCTTGCTTTTTTTATAGATAATTTTGTGCCGTCTTGCAAGTGAAATCTTTTTATTTTACTGTAGAGTCTTATCTTTTTCTCTTTGTCATAATAAAGATATCTTTTTTTATAAATACCTCTCAATGTGTAAATAACTTCGTTTTGGTAAATCTTTTTTGATAAATCCATACCTTTTTTATAGTGGAGGTAATATTTATTGATATCTTTGATTTTACCGAGTTTTGTGGCATCTTTTATGGAGACTATCTCTTTGTTTTGTCGATATGTTTTTATACCATTTACATATATATCATAATAATAACCTTTGTTAAATATCTTATTGTGTCTATATATGTAAATGGCCCTGTCATTTAACTTCTTGACAATGACTCCACTTTTATCCTTGTATATAACAGCAGCTTTTTTTATCAGCAGTGTAGAGCCCAACTCTTTTTTCTCATACAAAGAAGATATAGATACTTCATGGTATTTAACCTCTTTTTCTTTTGAAAATTCAGAGTGTTTGTCATCTGTAGTAAAAAATGCATATATAGGCAAATGATCACTGTAGCCATATCCACTAAATTTGCCATAGCCTCCCCTTCTTTGCCATCTATAAATTGAGCCGTTTTTAAAAAGATAGGCCGGTTTAAACACATTAAAAGAGTTTCTTATATAATCAACTCCGCTGTTATCGAACATTGAACAGGGAAGCAGCATATTGTCTATCGTATCTTTTTCTCCGTGATAAATATAAGAGTATCTTAAAGTTATGGGAAGTTCAAGCCATAAATTATACAACAATGAACAATCTCTTCTCACATCATCAAAAGTAGCCATTTTGCCATTTATGGTAGTATTTAAGATATGGTTGATACCTGTTTTGCCATTAGTATCATTTAGTCTGCTCTCTTTTAAGAAAGTAATATATTCATTATAGTTGGAGTTAAAATCACCCAAAATGATATACGGTAAACTTTTTGGAATTGTTGCAATCCTCTTTTTCAAAACTTTTGCATACTTTATCCGCTCACTCTCAGGCGCACTCTTTGACTTCCAGTGATTGGCAAATAGAACAAGAGGGTATCCGTCTATATCAACATGTACTTCAAGTATATCCCTATATCTGTTGCTGTAAGCAACTCTCAGCTCTTTTTCTTTTATGATTTTAAATCTTGAAAGAATGGCAACTTTAACAGTACTGTTTTTTTTATCTGCTATCGCATAATATCTGTAAAACAATCCTCTTCTTTTTAAGTTTTTTCTCAAATCAAGCAAAGCGCTTAGGCTTTCAACCTCCTCCAGGGCTATGATATCAGCTTTCAAATCATATATAACTTTTGAGACATTATCTATCTTTTTTTGATATATATATCTGTTCCATCCATATTTGCCATCTGGAATATACTCTACATACTCATTGCCGCTGAAGTGAAGATCGAAAAGATTTTCAACATTATAAGAAGCAACTTTAAATGTAACAGCTTGAAGTAATAACGGGATGATTAAAAGTAAAAATTTCATATAGTAATTTTACTATAAAAAGTAGAATATAAAGAATAATATTTCAAAATGAAATATTATTCTCCGATATATTTTTTAAGTTTTCGCCCGACTTTTGGATGTTTTAGTTTTTTGATAGCACTACTTTCAATTTGTCTGACTCTCTCTCTAGTGACACTGAGCTCTTTTCCTATCTCTTCAAGTGTCCTATCGCTCTCATCTTCCAAAAGTCCAAACCTCATCCTTATAACAGCTTTTTCTCTCTCATTGAGTTGTGAAAGAACATCATCTATCTGATTTTTAAGATCAGCTTTTAGCATATAATCCATAGGGGAAACAGAGCTTTTATCCTCTACAAAGTCACCAAATCTACCATCTTCTTCGTTTCCGATAGGGGCTTCCAGGCTTATAGGCTCTTTTGTTATCTTGATAACATTTTTTACTTTATCCACACTAAGCCCTACTTCTTCGGCTATCTCATCCACACTTGGCTCTTTACCGTTTTCCTGGATATGTTTTCTTATGATTTTATTTATCCTGTTTATGGTTTCTATCATATGGATAGGTATCCTGATGGTTCTGGCCTGGTCCGCTATGGCTCTGCTTATGGCTTGTCTTATCCACCATGTGGCATATGTAGAAAACTTGTAGCCTTTTTTATACTCAAACTTGTCAACCGCTTTCATAAGGCCAATATTACCTTCCTGAATTAGGTCCAAAAACGGCAAGCCTCTGTTTGTATATCTCTTAGCAATAGAAACTACAAGCCTTAAGTTGGACTTTGCCATTCTAAACTTGGCGGCATCAGCTATCTTTTTACCTCTTTTTATCTGTTCAACTATCTCTTTAAGTTTTTCGGGGTCAAGATTGAAACTATTTTTACTCGCTTCTTTGGTTTTAAAAAGTTTTTTTATCTCCACATATGTTGAAACCATTGTGGTTTCAGGAACCGCATCGGCTATCTCCTCTTTGGTCATAGTGGTAATCTTGGAGAGAATTTTTTTATGATTTTCTTTCAGGGTGTCATTGAACAAAGGCAGTTTGTATTCAAGTCTTTTTAACTCTTTTTCAAAGTCATCACCACTATTTAGCACTGTTTCCATAGACTTTACAAGCTGGTTGATAAGCTTGCTTGTAGGGCCAAGCTCCAAAAGTCTCTCTTTGAGTATTTTCTTTTTATATGCCAAAGTCAGGTCATAGTGAAGTTTTTCTTCTTCAGTTGCATCCTCTTTTAAAGGTTTGGAAGATACTTTCATCCAGTCTTTTTTTGCTTTTTCAAGAAGCTTGAAACTATCTTGAACTTTTTTGGTTCTTTTTAGTATCTTAGAGCTAGTTTTTTTTGCTTTTGAACTGTTTTCATCATCTTCACTCTCTTCATCTTCGTCATCATCATCAAAACTTCTAAAAAGTTCTTTGACTCTTCTTTCTCTGTTTATAAGAGGCTCTTTATAGTCAAGTATAAAATCTATAAGATAGGGAACAGAGCAAAAAGCATCTATGATAATATCTTCACCAAACTCTATCTGTTTGCTTATGTCAATCTCTTCTTCTTTGGTCAAAAGTGAAATTTTACCCATTTCTCTTAGGTACATCCTGACAGGACTGTCACTTCTGCTCCACTCCAAAAGCTCTTTTTCACTTGCCAAATCAAACTCTTCTTCAAGAGCTTTGTCCTGGACCTTTTTCCTGTCTTCTTCTCTTTTTTTTGCTTCCTCAACATTTCTGTTTTTAGCAAGCTCTGCCGAAGTTATCAGTTTGACATCATATTTTTTTAAAAGTGAGAGTACTTTTTTTGCATTTGAAGCAGTAGGCTGCTTTTCAAAGAGACTCATGATTTCGGCATAAGTTACATAATCTTTCTTTTTCTGGGAAATCAAATCTTCAAGTTTTTGGTAGAGTTCTTTGGTAGTCATGCAAGTCTCCTGTATGGATAGTGTCTCAAATTCTTATGAAAAGCCCATATTATACCGAAAATTGTTTAAATCAGTGCTTAAAGAGATCGTAATTTTGCCTTATAGCTTCATAAAGTACTATACCGACACTGACAGAAAGGTTTAAACTTCTACCATTTTTACCCATAGGTATAGTCATGCTGTTTTTCCAGTTTTTTTTCATAAACTCTTCCGGAATACCGGCAGTCTCACTTCCAAAAAAGAGAAAATCACCTTTTTTAAAATCTTTTTCAAAATATGGAGTGTCACTTTTGGTGGTAGCATAGAAAAATCTGTCTTCATGCTCTTTGTTATTTTCATAAAACTCTTCAAGACTCTCCCAAACACTGATATCCAAAAGTTTCCAATAATCAAGTCCTGCTCTTCTGACTGCTTTTTCGCTCAGGTCAAATCCTATAGGTTTTATGATATGCAGTTTTGTATCCGTATTTACACAAATTCTGCCTATACTTCCGGTATTTTGGGGGATTTGAGGGTGAACCAATACTATATTGAACATTTTCACAATACTTTGATAGCTCTTTTGAGCTCCATAACCAACTCTTTTTGCCTTGTAAAAACATACTGTAGTATATCTGAGTCAGTTCCATCCTCTTCATTTAGTTTTAAAACGACTTTTGTATAATCTTCGAGTTTTAGAACCATCAAAACGGTTACATCTACCTCCACAAGAGTGTACCCATCCTCTCTTTTTCTGTTGGGAAGTTTAAATACGGCCTTTACTGTGCTGCCTTCAATGGTTTTATCGATATCCTGCTTGATTTTCATAGCTATGGAATTTATAGACAAATCCATAATCTCACCATTTTTCACAAAGTGACCTTTTTTGATGGTTATAGGTATCCTAACTGTCGGCTGAACCCTTGTGTGTTGCCTGTTGTTTGCACTATTTTTCAAAAATTCAAACTTTTCTACAGCTATATATGACTTGTTTATATCTATAAATTTTACAATGGCTCTTATATCATGTGGAAATGTAGGGCTTTGGATAATTGTTTCATTATCTATCTTAATGATATATCTCTGAAGCTTCTCACAACTTATATAAAAAAATCCGTTGGAATATTTTAAGATTTTTGACTCCGTATTGACACATAAACCCTTATAAATATTTAACAGCTTGACAGGGATTTTGTTATTGATACAGTTATGAAGTATATGATTTATCTGCTCTTTTTCATCAACCTTGTCATTTAAAAATTTATATTCAAAATAATTTTCTCTTACTGTCTCTTCCATTGTAAGAGTATTGTTATCCACTTTATCGATAAATTCTATGATACTGTTCAAATCTTTGTTTGATATGGAAAAAAATGATGTTGTTATTATAGGTGAAAATTTACTCTCTTTTTGACTCTCTATGATGTTGTTGTGCAAAATAGAGGTAAAGTTTTTAATACCTTCAAAATCTATACCCTCATAAAGCAAAACAAACAAGTTTTTATTCCATTCAACTATTTTTTCATTGTTTTCTTTAAAGTTATTCAAATTCATCAGGAATTCTTTTAAAAAATTATAATATTCCGCCCTTGGATATACATTTTGCAAATTTTTTCCGTTATCGACAGATACTAAAACGATATAAAATTCCTGATTTGATATATTTGCTTGAACAATTTTATCTTTTAGTTTTTCTATAAAACCAAATCTGTTTTGAGTCAACTCCTCTATAGAGTTATCAACAAGACTCTCATTTTCGAAGATACTCAGTACTGTTTTATGCTCTTTTTTAGTATGCACAATAGAACAATATAACTCGATATACTCTTTTTTTCCATTTTCTATAAGAAGTTTTGCATTTAAAGATTTTTCATCATTTAATAAAGCATACAACTCTTTGTTTTTTCTTATGATTTTTTCGATAAATCCCAAATTATCACTGTTGTAAAATTTTTTCGTTGCGCTGTTGATATAACTTAGTCTCTTTTTTTCAAATATCAAAACCGGATATATTTCGTCTATTTGCTCTCCAAGATATGATACATTTGCCTGATGTATATCAAGGGCTGCTTTTTTTACTGATTTGTTAAAAAAATCTTTTGCAAACTCTTCATCTATACTTACAGAAAATACATTTTTTATACCGAATTTTAAAGAAAATTTTAGAACCGAAAGATTGGTATCCATATCTGTAAAAAGATATATGTGTGCAAAATTATGACTCAAGGTTAATTTTTGGATAAATTTCAGCAACTCTTTATTGATTTTTTCAAACTCGAGTATAAATATATGGGCTTTTGGTATAACAAATGGGTCATCTTTTATATCCAAAATATCATATTGCAAAAAATTATCACTGTAATTGTCCAATACCTCAAGCTTGTTGTTTCCACTATAGATATGACATATAGAGATATTTTTTGTAACTTTTTGATTTATATCCAATATGCCTTTTTTCATCATTCTCTCAAAAAATAATAGTTTTGTTTCCGTTTATAAATATCTTATCATCAAATGCCAAAGTAAGAGCATTTGACAAAACACTCTTTTCTATATTTCTTCCTGCACACTGCATATCTTTCCAACTGTAAGTATGGTCAACCCTAATGATATCCTGTGAAATAATAGGTCCTTCGTCAAGGTTATCATTTACTATGTGGGCAGTTGCTCCTATGATTTTCACTCCTCTGTTGTAAGCTTGTTTGTATGGATTGGCGCCTATAAAAGCAGGTAAAAATGAGTGATGTATGTTTATGATATGGTTTGTATAATTTTTGACAAATTCAGGTGTAAGTATCCTCATATACTTTGCCAAAACTATATAATCTACTTCATATGATTTTAAAACTTTAAGAATTTGCTCTTCATGAGAGACTCTACTCAAACCCTCATGAGAAATAAAATGGTACGGGATATCAAATTTCTCTACCAGGGGTTTTAGTATCTCATAATTTGAAACGACTGCCAAAATATTTGCATT
This sequence comes from Campylobacterales bacterium, assembly GCA_027023175.1. Lineage (GTDB taxonomy): Bacteria > Campylobacterota > Campylobacteria > Campylobacterales > JALSKU01 > JALSKU01. The sequence continues at coordinate 6,510 of JALVWW010000073.1, read as the reverse complement.
TAACTCTCCACTATAGTGTTTGATAAGTATATCACCCAAAGCATGTGCTTCTTTGGTACAAAGTATAACTATATTTTTCTTCTCTCTTTTTGACATATAGATATTTGCATCATTTCCAAGCTTTTCTTGGAGCTCATTTTTTATCTCTTCAACCTGGACTTCACCGTTCACTTCGGCTCTAAAAAAAAATCTCCTGTTCTCCAGATCGACAAATTCTCTGTTTGTGATAATATTTACACCGTTTTTATACAATACTTCGGAAACTTTGTAAACAAGTCCTTTTTCATCAGGACAGTCAACCTTTATGATATAACTGCTGTTCATTTACACCTCAAAATAACAATTTAATTATACATTATATCTGACCTTACGCACCTTATACCATTCTTGACAAACAAAGAAGGTATTAGATGCAAGGCAGATTTTTGAAAGCCTATCCGTAGATAAGCTGATAAAATCTAACGAAGTCAGATAATGCCTTATTTGTTTGCCCTTTGGGTAAACATTAAAGCACTCCCTTGCTTCGTTAAAAAGTTTCAAGTTACCTATGGGTAGCTCTTCAACTTTTTGCCTTGCAATGAAATGCTTTAATGTTCATCAAGAGTGGCATAAGGTGCGCAAGGTCAGATTATATAAAAAATCAACTTAAATAATGCTATTCACTGTATTTTTCCACATGATAAATAAAAATTTCAGGATGATTTTTTAAACAATCTGCCGGCAATCCAGCTTTTTGACACAAATGGGCAAAAAAGAGATCAAATGTGGGCAGCTGCTCCCAAACCTGCGGCAAAAAAGTAGCCTGATGACCATCAAGTTTAAGCACAACACCATCAACATTTGGCTTGATTTTATTTCTCAAATCATCTATATCGTTATAGTTCAAAATTTCAGGCTTGGAAAGTATGGAAACTTCTACTTTTATATCATCATACTCTAATTCACTAAGAGCCTGAAACCTGGGGTCATGTAAAGCCGCAGACCTTGCATTTAGTATGATATCCTCATATAAAGGTCTGTAAGCCTCCAAAGAGCCGATACAACCCCTCAGACTTTGCTCTTGCCCTTTGGTGATAGTTACAAAAGATGAACCCGGCTCTTTAAGCTCAGGATATTTTTCAAGAATCTTATCCAAGTCAATCTCATAAGATATGCCGATAGACTGTGCTATAGCGGCTCTCGCAAGTTTTAGATATATGTCACCCATTTAAAACTCCTTTATATATTTTTTATCATTATATCAAATATTGGAACATATATTGCTTTATAATTGATATCAAATCACAGAGGATAATTATGCAAAACGGATATTATCAAGCAGTCGGGGGTATGGTAGCACAATTTAACAGGCTTGATACCATATCTAACAATTTAGCCAATACAAATACCGCTGGCTTCAAACGAGATGATGTTGTAATAGGAGATTTTTTAAGTGTTTTAAAACAACAAAGAGATGAACTTCCTATCGACGACAATACAAAAGATGCAGCACAATTTATAAACCGTTCACTTGACAGAGTTCCTCATATAGTGAGAAATTATACAGATTTTTCTTTGGGAGCCATGAGAAAAACAGACAATCCTCTCGATGTTGCCCTTAAAAGAAGTGACAGATTTTTTCTCGTTAAAACTCCTGACGGTTTAAAGCTTACTCAAAATGGTGCTTTTACTCTGAATGATAAAGGGGAATTGAGCACAAAAGAGGGATACAAGGTCCTGGGAGCAAACTATTTTCAAAATCATCAACCCATAACTCTGCCAGCAAACAAAACCATAACCATAAGCAGCAACGGAACTATATATGCTGATGGAGAAGAGTCAGGAAAACTATACATTGCAAAATACAATAACAACCTGGCAAATCTAAAAAAAGTCGGTGACAACCTTTATGACTTGACAAATTTGAACGATATATCAGTAAGCGGTGACGGAGACTATATAGCATCCGGTTTTTTACAAATGAGCAATATCAATCCCGTAAAAGAGATGACAGCTCTTATAGAAACCAACAGACTTGTAGAAATGTATCAAAAAGTGATGACTTCACAAATGAATGACTTGAATAGTGACGCCATAAACAAATTGGCAAGTACCAAAGCATAGGAGATATAAATGATAAGAGCACTTTATACTGCCGCAACAGGCATGATGGCACAACAAACACAAATAGACACAACTTCAAACAATATTGCAAATGTAAACACCATCGGATATAAAAAACAAAGAGCCGAATTTGCGGATCTTATGTATCAAACCATGGAGTATGCAGGAACCGCAACGAGTCTCAACACATCCTCTCCAACCGGCATAGAGGTAGGACTTGGAGTAAGACCCACTTCCATAACAAAAGAGTTTACTCAGGGCAACTTCAAAGAAACAGGAAACAACCTTGACATGGCTATTACAGGTAACGGTTTTTTTCAGATCGAACTACCTGACGGTACTACAGCATATACAAGAAACGGGGCATTCAAACTCGATGCTGACGGCAATATAGTAAATTCCGACGGATACAAGCTGATACCTCAGATAGTAGTTCCGGCCGATACAACGGATATCTCCATAGGAACAGATGGTACAGTTTCTGTTTTACAGGCAGGTCAGACACAAATGTCACAAATCGGACAAATAGAGCTTGCCAATTTTGTAAATCCCGCCGGGCTTCACTCCTTGGGAAACAACAACTACATCAACACCTCAGCTTCGGGAGATGCGATAGTTGGAACTCCCGGACTTAACGGTATAGGCGAGATAAGAGAAGGGTTTGTCGAAATGAGCAATGTCCAACTTGTCGAAGAGATGACTGACCTTATAACAGGACAAAGAGCATATGAAGCAAACTCAAAAGCTATAACAACATCAGACCAAATGCTCCAAACAGTCAATCAACTTAAGAGGTAATTCGCGATTAGTGACTCGTGATTTGTGATTAGCTGGGGAGTTTTTCAAGCTCCTCTCTTTTTTCTTCAACTTCAAGATAGACTTCAAGCAATTCATCAAGTTTTTGCTCATACTCTTGGAGGTTTTTATATAACTCTTCAAGTCCTTTTTCTTTATAACACTCCGGGTCACTAAGGCAATCATTTATCTCTTTGATATTATTTTCTAACTCTTCAATTTTTACCGGATACTCTTCGAGGATTTTATTTTCTTTGTAACTTAGTTTGGTTTTTGCTTTTACTCTCTTTGGAGGCTCTTTTTTATGAAGCTCCTGTTCAAATTTGTTAAGCTCATCAAGCTCTTTTTCTATCTCGAGATATTCACTGTACTCCCCATGGCTCTCTTCAACTATACCGTTACCTTTCAGTATAAAAAGTTTTCTTGCTATTTTATCTACAAAGTATCTGTCATGACTTACAAATATAAGAGCCCCTTGAAAATTTTGCAGATACTCTTCGAGTATATTTATAGTAGGAATATCAAGGTCGTTTGTAGGCTCATCAAGTATAAGACAGTCATACTCCTTGGTAAACAAAAGTGCCAAAGCGACTCTACTTTTTTCGCCTCCGCTTAAAACTCCTATCTTTTTATCAAGATGTTCTTTGGGGAATAAAAAACTTTTTAAATATCCGTAAACATGCATATTTCTGCCTCTTACATCGACCCTGTCTCCTCCGTTTGGGCAAAATGTCTCTATAAGAGTTTTGTCATCATCAAGCATCGCTTTATCCTGGTCAAAATATCCTACTTTAAACTCTCCTCTTTTTATAGTTCCGCTACTTGGTTTTAGTTCGCCCAAAAGCAGTTTTAAAAATGTGGATTTGCCTGTACCGTTTTTGCCCACAACCGCTATCTTGTCAAGTTGCAAAATCCTTGTAGTAAAGTTTTTGATAAGATTTTTATCTCCTAAAGTTATAGATATATCATCAAGCTCATAGAGCATCTTTTTTCTGTTTTTACTTTCACTTTGGTTGAAATTTTTTTGCTCTCTTTGGAGTTGAAGCTCTATCTTTCTTATAAGTGAGGGATTTTTCTTGGCTTGTTCGCGAAGTTCTAAAACTCTTTTTTTTCTACCTTCGTTTCTTTTAAGTCTTGCTTTTACACCCCTATTTAGCCACTCCTCTTCACTTTTTAAAAGTTTCAAAAGATTTTCATGACTTTTTTGCATAGACTTTAAAAGCTCCTCTTTAGCTTTGAGATAGTTACTGTATCCACCTTTAAAACTTCTTATCTTACACTCATCTATCTCGATAACTCTTGTTGCCAAAGAGTCTATAAAGTATCTGTCATGAGAGATAAAAACAAGAGTAAACTTCTCTTTTAAAAGCAAATCCTCCAAAAATTCCACCATATAGACGTCAAGATGGTTTGTAGGCTCATCCAGCAGTAAAATATCGGGCTTTTTTAAAAGAAGTGAAGCTAAAGCCACTCTTCTTTGCTCACCTCCACTTAACATTCCAACAGGTTTTCTTTCATATCTTTTAAGGTCAAACTCCTGCAAGACCCTCTCAATCTTGTCATCCAAATTCCAGGCATTGTGAGTATCAAGATACAAAGATAACTGCTCTTGCTCTTTTAGCAGTTCTTTATTGTCATAATCATTTGATAAAAGTTCACTAACTTTTTCAAATCTTATTTTTTTCTCTTTTAACTCCTGAAGTTCATTTTCAATGGCATCTTTGACACTTAATTCTTGATTTAAGACGGGTTGCTGCTGCAGGATATCTATCTTTATGGAGTTATTGACCACCCTTCTGCCGTTATCAGGCTCTAAAGTACCGTTTAGTATATTTAAAAAAGTTGATTTGCCTCCACCGTTTTGACCTATGATAGCAACTCTTTCACCCTCATTCAGGTGAAAATCAACTTCACAGAGTATCTTTTGTATTTCATAATTTTTACTGATTTCAAGCAAATCAAGTAGTGCCATAATATTCCTAAAAATTTTTGGTAAATTATAGCAAATTAGTGTATAATTCAGATAAAAAAGGTATTTTATGGATAATATTTGGAAGAATTTTTGGTATAAAAACATTATAAGTGGTGTAGTTATAGGTTTGCTGTTTTCATATCTTACTTATAAGCCAGAAAAAGGGTGGGCTTTTAATATTGTAAATTTTATAGTGCTATCACTCTTGGCAACAATATTTTCAATGGGCTGGGACAAGCTGCTTAACTGGAAAAAGAAGTAAATTCAGGTTTTTATTTCCAATACTTCATTGCTAAGCTCGTTATCTTTTATTTTGCTACTTCTTGGAAAATTCTTTTCCAAAAAATCTCCACATTTTTTAACTATTGACAAAAGGGCGCTGTTTATACCCTGCTCTTTTGTCAACTTTGAAAAATCATGCACAATTTCATTCCAAAAATCTTGACTGGCTTTGTCATTGATATTTTTATCAGCTAAAACCCTTATATATCTCTCTTTTATACTGACAAAGATAAGCAGCGCTTTGTGGTTTGTCGTTTTATTTATACCAAGTTTTTCAAACTGCTTAAATGCAACACTTTCGCATCTGTCAATTTTTACTTTTTTGGGTATGATTTTATACTTAAATTCACTATACTCCAAAGAGACGGTTACAAACAAAAAAGTTGCCATCATCAAAGCAAAAGTTCCATTTTGAGCAAAATTTATACCTGATAATTTTATCAAAAAAGGTACAATCAAAGTAGCTAAAAAAGCATATAAAAAGATAGAGTATCTGTATCTGTCACAACTGTCAGTTACTACCACGGCAACTTCTGCATCACTTTTTGACTCTATCTCTCCTATCATATCTTTAATTTTGTTTTTTGTATCTTCATTTATATATTTATCCATTACCAACTCCCACTCGCTCCTCCTCCGCCAAAGCTTCCGCCGCCTCCGCTAAAACCGCCTCCAAAGCTACCAAATCCACTACTATCATTGCCGTCAAAAAAACCGTCGTTACCGCTTATAAAAGTAGGAGAATTTGAAGTGCTTTCAAATGCTTTTGCAAACAAAAACAAAATAAAAGCCAAAATAAATATCAAGATACCTATGATCAGTGATGAAGTAAATACATATGCAAAAAACCCTACAAAAGAGCTTGGAATGATTTTTGATGTAATTTTTCTGTACTTTTTTAAAAACAGAGACTGAGCAAAAACTATAAAAAATACAAAAGCAAAAAACATCAAAGGGGCGAAATCATCTTTTTTTGATACTTTTTTTTCTTTTTTGTAAGTTCCTTTTAAAACCGAAAGTATAGCTCTTACTCCGTTTAATATACCACTGTCATAATCACCCTTTTTAAAATAGGGCAATATATCATTTTGGATGATAACCGAGCTTAGGGCATCTGTTAAAGTACCCTCAAGTCCATATCCGACTTCTATACGCACTTTCCTCTCTTTTGGTGCAACTATAAGCAAAATTCCGTTATTACTCTTTTTTTGACCTATTCCCCAATACCGGCCAAGCTGATATCCATACTGGGCTATATCATTACCTTGGAGTGATTTGAGTGTTACAACCACTACCTGATTGGTTGAATTTTGTTCTGCATTTTTCAGCAGAGTATTTAACTTTGCTTTTGTAGCACC